>JANMIH010000166.1:0-1809 GCA_031375685.1 Polaromonas sp.
GTGTTGGCACAAAAATCCAGGTCGCACGCATCATCCTGGCTAAAAATATTGATGGTGGGCGGGATTTTTTGGTGGTGCAAAGCCAGCACGGTATAAACAGATTCAATACCGCCAGCACCACCCAGCAAATGACCAGTCATGGACTTGGTCGAGCTGACCACCATTTTTTTGGCATGGTCACCAAAGGCCGATTTGATGGCGTTGGTTTCATTGATGTCCCCCAGCGGTGTTGAAGTGCCGTGCGCATTGAGGTAGTCCACTGAATCGGCATTGAGCCCCGCGTTGTGAAGTGCGCCCAGCATGGCGCGCCTGGGACCGTCCATGTTCGGGGCGGTGATGTGACCGGCATCGGCGCTCATGCCAAAACCGGCCAGCTCGGCATAAATTTTCGCGCCGCGCGCTTTGGCGTGTTCGTATTCTTCCAGCACCATCATGCCCGCGCCTTCGCCAAGAACGAAGCCATCACGGTCTTTGTCCCAGGGACGGCTGGCGGTTTTAGGGTCGTCATTGCGGGTCGAGAGTGCCCGCATGGCGGCAAAGCCGCCGATGCCAAGCGGTGAAACCGTGGCTTCAGAACCGCCCGCAATCATCACATCGGCGTCACCGTATTCAATCATGCGCCCAGCGTCGCCAATGCAATGCAAACCCGTGGTACATGCCGTGACGATGGCAATGTTGGGGCCTTTGAAGCCAAACTTCATCGACACATGACCGGCAATCATGTTGATGATAGAACCGGGTACAAAAAACGGTGTAATGCGGCGGGGCCCACGGTTGGTCAGCTCAGCGTGTGTGTTCTCAATCAGCGGCAGGCCGCCAATACCAGAGCCGATCACGCATCCAATGCGCACCGCTTCCTCTTCACTCAGCGCGTCGCCTGTTTTCAGGCCACTGTCCATCACTGCCTGACAGGCCGCTGCCAGACCGTAATGAATGAAAGTATCCATGTGGCGGGCTTCTTTTTCAGGGATGTAGTCCCCAATGGCAAAGCCCTTGACTTCGCCAGCAATCTTGCAGGCAAAGTTTGACGCATCAAATTTGGTGATCAGGTCGATGCCCGACTGACCGGCCAATAAATTAGCCCAGTTTTCAGCAATGGTGTTACCAACCGGGCTGATACAACCCAGACCAGTGACTACGACGCGGCGACGACTCATGCGCTCATCCTCAAAGTACAACTGAAAAGATTACAAAAAAGCCCCAGCAGGGGCTTTTTGAAACAGGGCAAAAAATTAGCAGATTACGCTTTTTGATGCGTATTGGCGTAATCAATTGCGTTTTGAACGGTGGTGATCTTCTCGGCTTCTTCATCCGGAATTTCAATGCCAAACTCGTCTTCAAGTGCCATGACCAGTTCTACCGTATCAAGAGAGTCGGCACCCAGATCGGCCACAAAGGCTTTCTCACTGGTGACTTGACCTTCTTCAACGCCGAGTTGCTCGGCAATGATTTTTTTAACACGTGCTTCAATATCGCTCATAGTTCCGCCCAAGGGGTTGTAAATTAATTCGTGATTTTAGCGCGTTAGAGGCTAGCCTCGAAGCACTGGGCTGGACGAATAAAAACCAGCCTCAGTTTATGAGGTTTTACCACCGAAAAATTACATATACATGCCGCCATTGACATGAATTTCCTGACCTGTGATGTAAGACGCTTGGGGGCTGGCCACAAAGGCGACAGCATGTGCCACATCTTGCGGCTTGCCCAAATGGCCAAGCGGGATTTGAGCCAACAGACTTTGTTGATGCTGCTCTGACAGGCGCGCCGTCATGTCGGAAGTTCCGGCGTAGGCGAATCGCGGTGCGGGCG
>JANMIH010000310.1:0-3743 GCA_031375685.1 Polaromonas sp.
GGAAGCACAAGACGGGCTACACCTACGGCTTGCACGGCACGCCAACAACGTTTTTGCTGGAAGAGCGGATTGCCACGCTGGAAGGTGGGGAGTTCTGCACCCTGGTGCCCAGCGGTGTGGCGGCTGTGACGCTGGTGGGGATGGCGGTTTTACGAGCGGGGGACGAGCTGCTGATCCCTGATAACGCCTACGGCCCGAACAAGGCCTTTGCCAATGGCGAGCTGGCGGCGTGGGGCATCACGCACCGGTTTTACGACCCGATGAATCCGGCTGATCTGGCCGACAAACTCAATGCCAAAACCCGGCTGGTCTGGCTGGAGGCGCCAGGCAGCATCACGCTTGAATTTCCTGATCTTCCAGCGCTGGTCTCTAGAGTCAAAGCGCATCAAAACGCTCACCCGCTGGGCATCGTCACCGCGCTTGACAACACCTGGGGCGCAGGCATCGCTTTCAATGCTTTTGCGCTGGGCGCAGATATTTCAGCCCACGCGCTGACCAAATACCCCAGCGGCGGGGCGGACGTGCTGATGGGCTCTGTCGTCACCCAAAACGAGGCGCTGCATCACCTGATTCACTTGTGCCATATGCGTGTTGGTTTTGGTGTGGCAGGCAATGATGCTGAGCTGGTGCTGCGCGGCTTGAACAGCATGGCGCTGCGCTATGCCGCTCAAGACAGTGCCACACGCGCTTTAACTGCTTGGATGCAAAGCCAGCCGCAGGTGGCTGCTGTTTTGCATCCGGCGCTGCCAGGCTCGCCGGGTCATGACATCTGGAAGCGTGACTGCATCGCCGCGGCGTGTTTGTTCAGCGTGGTCTTCAAGCCTGAATTCAAACAAGAGCCGGTTGACCGTTTTTGTGACAGCTTAAAACTTTTCAAACTCGGCTACAGCTGGGCCGGGCCGATGAGCTTGTGCGCACCCTACGACGTTCCTGCGATACGCACTACCAACTGGCCGCACAAGGGTGGATTGGTGCGTTTTTCAGTCGGGCTGGAGGCTGTGGCCGACCTGCAAAATGACCTGGCTCAGGCACTTGCTGCGATGCATTACAGTTAGCACAACATTCAAACGAAAGCAGCCTGTGGCAACTCCGAATTATGGTTACGAAAAACGTCAAAAAGAGCTGGCCAAAAAGCGTAAAAAAGAAGACAAACTCAAACGCAAAGCCGAAGGCAAGCCAGACGAGCCAGAAGATGGCACAGATGCCGATGGCGAGCCAGTTGAGGGCAACGTACCGCCAGCCGAGCCGCAGGTCTGATAGCTCCGAAAGTCACTTCAAACCTGCTTTTTTATAGGCTAAATCAAGCCCCAAGCCAATGAAAACGGGCGCAAGCAGCTCCTGATTCAGGAGCGCTTGAGCAGCTCAAACCTCAAGCGCTGAAAAAATTCTTCAGCTTGTCGGTCCAGCTGTCTTCACTGGGTGAATGCTTGGCACCACCTTTTTTCAGCGACTCGTCAAATTCTTTGAGCAGCTTGCGCTGGTGTTCGGTCAGCTTCACAGGTGTTTCTACCGTGATGTGGCAATACAAGTCACCGGGGTAGCTGCTGCGCACACCCTTGATGCCTTTGCCGCGCAGGCGGAACTGCTTGGCCGCTTGCGTGCCTTCGGGGATGTCGATGGCCGCTTTGCCTGCCAGTGTGGGCACCTCAATCTCGCCGCCCAGCGCGGCGGTGGTAAAGCTGATGGGCACCGCACAGTGCAAATCATCGCCATCACGCTCGAAGATGTCGTGCTTTTTAACGCGAATCTCGATGTACAAATCGCCTGGCGGCCCGCCGTTGGTGCCCGGCTCGCCGTTGCCCGTCGAGCGGATGCGCATGCCGTCATCAATCCCTGCGGGGATTTTGACTTCCAGTGTTTTGTTGTTCTTGGTCTTGCCCACGCCGTGGCAGGCCACGCAGGGGTCAGGGATCAGTTTGCCTGTGCCCTTGCATTGCGGGCAGGTCTGCTGCACGCTGAAAAAGCCTTGGCGCATTTGCACCTGACCATGGCCGTGGCATGTCGTACAGGTCGCTACTTTGGTGCCAGGCTTGGCACCGCTGCCTTTGCAGGTGGTGCAGTCGTCCCAGCTCGGTACGCGGATTTGCGCTTCCTTGCCGCTGGCGGCTTCTTCCAGCGTCACTTCCATCGCGTAACTTAAATCGCCACCCCTGAAAACTTGCCTGCCGCCTTGGCCACGGCGCTGCTGCTCGCCAAACACGCCGCCAAAAATATCACCAAAGGCTTCAGCAAAACCGCCAAAGCCTTCGGCCCCGGCGCCGCCGCGCATGTTCGGGTCCACCCCCGCGTGGCCATACTGGTCATAGGCGGCGCGCTTTTGGTCGTCCGACAGCATCTCGTAGGCCTCTTTGGCCTCTTTGAATTTTTCTTCAGCTGCCTTGGCGCTGTCACCCTGATTGCGGTCAGGGTGGTGCTTCATCGCCAGCTTGCGATACGCTTTTTTGATGTCTTCGTCGCTGGCGTTTTTGGGCACGCCCAAGGTGTCGTAGTAGTCTTTTTTAGCCATGGTGGGAAAGTCAGGAGGTCACAAGATCATTGTCAATAAACCAGCGGTAAACGGACTGCAAAAAAACCAAAGCGGAAAGCCGGCTCAACTTGTCATTAAGTCCCGGTTTCCGCTTCGACCTAGACGCAATTATCAGGCCTTGTCAGTCTTCTTGACTTCCTTGACTTCGGCGTCCACCACGTTATCGTCCGCAGGTTTGGCCTGGGCCTGTTCGGCACCTGGTGCAGCGCCGGCAGCCGCTGCTGCTTTGGAGGCTTCCATGTCGGCGTACATCTTTTCACCCAGCTTCTGGCTGGCTTCCATCAGCGCGGTGTTTTTCGCGTCAATGGCGGCCTTGTCGTCGCCCTTCAGGGCTTCTTCCATGTCCTTGATGGCGGTTTCGATCTTTTCTTTCTCGCCCGCGTCCAGCTTGTCGCCGTATTCCGTCAGCGACTTTTTCACGCTGTGGACCATGGCTTCAGCGTTGTTTTTGGCGGTCACAAATTCGACTTTTTTCTTATCGTCTTCGGCGTTCAGCTCAGCGTCTTTGACCATCTGCTGGATCTCGGCTTCGCTCAAACCCGAGTTGGCCTTGATGGTGATTTTGTTTTCTTTACCGGTGCCTTTGTCTTTGGCGCCCACATGCAAGATGCCGTTGGCGTCAATGTCAAAAGACACTTCAATTTGTGGCGTGCCACGTGCTGATGGCGGAATGCCTTCCAGGTTGAATTCACCCAGGCCCTTGTTGCCCGATGCGATCTCGCGCTCGCCCTGAAACACCTTGATGGTCACGGCCGGCTGGTTGTCTTCTGCGGTTGAAAAGGTCTGTGCAAACTTGGTCGGAATGGTCGTGTTTTTCTTGATCATCTTGGTCATCACGCCGCCCATGGTCTCAATGCCCAATGACAGCGGCGTCACGTCCAGCAGCAGCACGTCGGTGCGGTCGCCCGACAGCACTTGGCCTTGAATCGCAGCGCCCACAGCCACGGCTTCGTCCGGGTTCACGTCCTTGCGTGGCTCTTTGCCGAAGAAGGCTTTGACAGCGTCTTGCACTTTAGGCATGCGGGTTTGGCCACCGACCAGAATCACGTCATGAATGTCGCCAACGCTCAGGCCTGCGTCTTTCATGGCGGTGCGGCACGGCGCAATGGTGCGCTCGATCAGTTCGTCCACCAATGATTCGAGCTTGGCACGGCTCAGCTTGACCAGCAAATGCTTGGGACCGCTGGCAGGGTCATGAGCGATGTACGGGATGTTG
>JANMIH010000350.1:0-1752 GCA_031375685.1 Polaromonas sp.
TACCTCCGAACCCGCTTTCGCAAGTGGTTTGAAAACCGCCTGCCCCTCACAGACCACGTCACCCTGACCCAGCGCACCGTCTACATCTTGCCCACCCGACCGGGCTTGATGCTGGGCGTGACGCTGCTCACGCTGCTGGTAGCGTCGATTAATTACCAGCTCAATCTGGGCTATTTGCTGACTTTTTTACTGGCTGGCAGCGCACTCGTGGGCATGCATGTCTGCCACGGTACGCTGCGTGGACTTGCCATGCATTTGATAGCGCCTCCCGCCCAGTATGCGGGCGCAATGGCCGCTTTTGATATTAAATTATCGAACGAAAAGCGCCATATCAGACATAGCATCGGGCTAAGTGTATTGAGCCCATCCGCGAAAGACAGACAGGCGCACTGGTCATGGGCAGATGTGCCCGCCCAAGGCAGCAGTACCGTACAAGTGGCCTTCAAACCCGAGCAGCGCGGCCTGCACCGCCTGCCCACGTTGACGGCTGAAACACGCTTCCCGTTGGGCACGTTTCGGGTTTGGACAGTGTGGCGACCTGCGGCGCAGGTACTGGTCTACCCCGCGCCTGAAACCAATGCGCCGCCGCTGCCACCGGGCGAACCACGCTCAGGCGGTGCAGCGCATGTCGCGCATGCGCAAAACACAGGTGAGTTTGATGGTGTGCGTGGCTACCGCCGGGGCGACCCGCTCAAACTGATTGTCTGGAAAAAGGCCGCCAAAGCCGACGAATCAGGCAATGGCCTTGTCGTGCGCGATACCCAGCAAGCCCAGCGCCACGAGCTGTGGCTTGACTTTGCGCAGGCTGGCGCTGGCGACAAAGAGCAAAAACTCTCACGCCTTTGCGCCTGGGTTTTGGCCGCAGACAAATTGGCGCTGGACTACGGCCTGCGCTTGCCAGCGCTGGAGATCAAACCCGCCAGCGGTGAAGCGCATAAAAGGCAGTGTCTGGAGGCACTGGCATTGTGCTGAAGAATATCATCGCGCAGCTCAATAACCTGCCCAGAGACGGCCGGGACACACTGTTTTTACTGGCGGTGATTGCCTGGGTGCTGCTGCCGCAAACCCAACACCTGCCGTGGTGGTGCAGCGCGCTGGCATTTAGCGTGCTGGTGTGGCGCGGTTACCTGGCGCTGACCATGCGCACTCTGCCCAGTGCCTGGTGGCGCATGGGCTTGCTGGCATTGGCCATCGCCGCCACATTGCTGACCTACAAAACACTGCTGGGTCGTGATGCAGGCGTGACCATGCTGGCGGTATTGCTGACCCTGAAAACATTGGAGCTTAGAGCCCGGCGTGATGCGTTTGTTGTGTTTTTTCTGGGCTTTTTCTGCATGCTGGCGAACTTTTTTTACTCGCAGTCCCTGCTGACGGCAGCCACCATGTTGCTGGGACTGTTGGGTTTGCTGACGGTGCTGGTCAATGCCCACATGCCGGTTGGCAAGCCGCCGTTGATGCAGGCGGCAAAAACCGCCAGCTGGATGGCGCTGCTGGGCGCACCCATCATGATCGTGCTGTTTTTGCTCTTCCCGCGGCTGGCACCGCTGTGGGGTGTGCCCAGTGATGCCGTGGTGGGACGCAGCGGCCTGAGCGCCAAAATGCAGGTGGGCACCATCGCCAGCCTGGCCCTGGACGACAGCGTGGCCATGCGCATCAAATTTGAAGGTCGCCCGCCGCCCCAGCAAGACCTGTACTTTCGCGGCCCAGTGCTCTCCAGCTTTGATGGCCGCGAGTGGCGGCCCGCGCGGCCCG
>JANMIH010000373.1:0-2380 GCA_031375685.1 Polaromonas sp.
CGCGCAGCGATAACTCACATTGACAGTGGCCTGCAAACTCAGCGGCGGCGGCCTGGCTGCCTCTGCCATCGTTGTCAACGCCTTCATCTGGGGCGTGTCATGGTGGCCGCTCAAAGTGCTGCAAGACAACGGCCTGCATCCGCTGTGGGCAACGGCTGCCGTCTACACCCTGGTGTCCGTGGCCATGCTGCTGTTTTACCGCCAGTCAGGCCGTGCGTTACTGGCTAACCCGCATCTGTGGTTTCTTGCTGTCGCATCTGGCATGACCAACGTCGGCTTTAACTGGGCCGTCACGGTGGGTGATGTGGTGCGTGTGGTGCTACTGTTCTACATGATGCCTGCCTGGTCGGTGCTGGTGGCCTGGGCGCTGCTGGGTGAAAAGCCAACGCGCGCGTCTTTGCTGCGGCTGGCTTTGGCCATGGCCGGCGTGCTGATTGTTCTTAAAACACCAGACTCCTCCTGGCCTGTCCCGCAATCAGGCGTTGACTGGCTGGCACTGATGGGCGGCCTGAGCTTTGCCATCACCAATGCGCTGCTGGTCAAGTACAACGGCAGCCCCAGCAGCGGCCGGATGCTGGCCATGTTTGCGGGCGGTGCGCTGTTGTCAACGGGTGTTTCATTAATTGGCCTGCTGCTGGGCACCCTGCCGCAGCCAGCGCTGCAGACTGCGGGCATTCCGGTATTTTTTGGCCTGTGCCTGGCGTTTATCCTCAGCAATGCCATGCTGCAATACGGTGCCGCCCGCCTGGTGGCCAGCACCACAGCGCTGCTGATGCTGACGGAGATTTTGTTTGCCAGCGTGTCGGCGGCAGCGCTGGGCGCGGCAGACTTCAACCCGCGCGTGCTGTGGGGCGGCAGCCTGATCGTGCTGGCAGCCCTGCTGGCGGCATTGGCGCACCACAACGAGTAGCATTGCAATTTCGGCTTAACTCCAGGAGCTGCCCATGACCGTCCAAACCCCAACTTCCACAATTTACGACTTTGAAGCCAAATCCATCAGCGGCAAAGGCATTCCTTTGAACCAGTTCAAAGGTCAGGTCATGCTGATCGTCAACACCGCCAGCAAGTGCGGCTTTACCCCACAGTTTGGCGGGCTGGAAGAGCTGCACAAAACCTACGCCAGCAAAGGGCTGGCCGTCGTGGGTTTCCCATGCAACCAGTTCAACTCGCAAGACCCTGGCGCAGATGGCGAGATTGCCGAGTTTTGCCAGGTCAACTACGGTGTGAGTTTTCCGATGATGGGCAAGATTGACGTCAACGGCCCCCCAGCCCACCCGCTGTACAAATGGCTCAGCGCCAAGGCACCCGGCCTGTTGGGCAGCAAGTCCATCAAATGGAACTTCACCAAGTTTTTGGTCGGCAAAGACGGCCAGGTCATCAAGCGCTACGCACCGCTGGACAAGCCCGCCGACCTGGCAAAAGATGTTGAGGCGGCTTTGGCGGCTTGAAAGATCGATCAAAACCGGTTGTCACGGCACCAGGCATTGCCGTAAATCAGCCAGCAAGAGATTGATCAGCGGGTTGCTGGGGCGGTTGATGGGTTGGACAACATCCACTTCGTAAACGATGGAGGGACTCAAACTGACGCAGACCAAGCCATGCCCTGAGGTAAAACGCGGTGTGATCGGGTTGACCACTGCCAGGCCAATGCCGCTGCGTACCAGCGCGCACAGCGAGGTGGCGCTGCTGGTTTCAGCCACGATCTGGCGTTTTATGCCGTGTTGATCAAGCAGGGCATCCAGCCGACGGCGATAAGGGTCACGTGAGCCGTAGCTCACAAATGCGTGGCCTGTCAGATCTTGCAGCCGAAGGAGTTTTTTGCGCGCCAGCGGGTGGCCAGGGGCCATGATCACGACTTCGTTGCCTTTGAACAGCGAGGTGGTCACGGTTTGCGCTATCGGATGTTGATGCTCAACCAGACCCAGGTCAAAACGCTGTTCTGACAAAGCACTATCGAGCGCGGGTGAGTCCAGGGCGCTGATGCGAATCAACACATCGGGATGCCTGCGGTGAAAACGCTCACATGCCTTGGGCAGCAGTGAGTCGCAAAGCGCGGGCAGGGCAGCAACTGACAGCGTGCCGCTTTTGAATTGACGCAGCGCTTCGGCGCGCTCGACCAGCTCAACCAGCCCTGTAAAACTGCGCTCGACCTCTTCATAAAAAGCCAGGCCCTGCGCAGATGGCACCAGCCGCCCTTTGACACGCTCAAAGAGTGCAAAACCCAGCACCTGGTTGAGCCGCGCCAGATCGCGGCTAACCGCCGGTTGTGACGTAAAAAGCAGTTCTGCTGCGCGCGTGGCGCTGCCACTTAAAACAACGGTGCGAAAGGTTTCAATCAGGCGATGGTTAAGGCGCATCAAACAACATATCAAATATGAAT
>JANMIH010000399.1:0-2463 GCA_031375685.1 Polaromonas sp.
CCAGGACCAGGGTACGCGGCTGCTGTATGCGTCTTCAGCCGCGACTTATGGCGGCTCCAACACTTTCAGTGAGTCGCCTGAATTTGAAAAGCCACTGAACGTGTACGGCTACTCCAAGCTGCTGTTTGACCAGCGCCTGCGCCGCGAGATGGGTCAGCGTTTTGAAAACGCCACCACCCAGGTCGCGGGCTTTCGCTACTTCAATGTTTATGGTCCGCGTGAGCAGCACAAGGGCCGCATGGCCAGTGTGGCTTTTCACCAGTTCAACCAGTTTCTAGCCGATGGCAAGGTCAAGCTGTTTGGCGACTATGGCGGCTACGGCCCAGGCGGGCAGATGCGCGACTTTGTGTTCATAGACGACGTGGTGGCGGTTAATTTGTGGTTTTTAGATCATCCCGAACAATCCGGTATTTTTAACCTGGGTACAGGCAAGGCGCAGCCGTTTAACGACGTGGCCATCAGCGTCGTCAATGCCCTGCGCAAAAGCCAAAACCAGGCCGCCTTGAGCATTCAAGAAGCCGCCCACGGCGGATTGATTGACTACATCTCCTTCCCGCCAGCCTTGGTCGGCAAGTACCAAAGCTACACCCAGGCAGACCTCAGTGCCCTGCGCGCTGCAGGCTGCGACCATGCCTTTGCCGATGTGCAAACCGGTGTGGCCACTTACATGCAGTGGTTAAATCGCTGAAAAAACTCCAAACTAGGGTTTTCCCATGCCAAAAGGCTGGCATGCGGTCAACCCGCAGGGCTTTTACCCGTTAGTGGATTGAACCACCTCGCCCAGAGGCTGGTTTTGTTCTCTATTCCAACCAATATTTGAGGAGTTTTCCATGTTCAAGAAATTACTGGCATTTTTTGCCGCCATGACCGTTGCTGTTGCTTTTGCAGCGGTTGACGTTAACAAAGCCACCCCCGCAGAGCTAGACGGCATCAAGGGCATTGGCCCATCGATTTCCGCCAAGATCGTTGACGAGCGCAAAAAAGGTAACTTCAAAAGCTGGGAAGACTTCATCGAGCGCGTCAAAGGCATCGGCGAAGGCAATGCCGCCAAGTTTTCTGCTGCAGGCCTGACGGTCGGCGGCGCTGGGTACAAAGGCGCTGCGGCTGCCCCGGCCAAAAAAGACGACAAGCCTGCAGCACCTGCTGCTGCTGCCAAAGCTGAAGCCAAACCAGCCGCCGCACCCGCTGCTGCAGCCGCGCCTGCCAAGGCCGATGCCAAGCCTGCAGCTGCTGCAACCCCCACCGCTGCCAAGCCAGCAGCCAGCGCCGCCAAAAAGTAAGCTTCACCACCCGTCCATTGGGCTGGTTTCATCAAAAACCCGCTTTGGCGGGTTTTTTAACGTCTTTTGGGTCATTTTTATGAATCAAATCGGTCGTTAGCCCAATAAATACGTGCGCAAACAGCTCCTGAATCGATAGCATTCATTGTTTCATTTTTATACTTCATGTCCAATACAGGTATGACACCAGCGACAAACGAAACCACACTCCAAGCCCAAGACCTGCATTTCAGCTACCCCGGCAACCCGCTGTTCAGCGGTTTATCCATCAACATCGCTACAGGCATCACCTTGATCCGAGGCGGCGACGGGCAAGGCAAAAGCACTTTGCTGCGGCTGCTGGCGGGTGTGCTGCCAACGCAGGCGGGGCAGTTGCAGATCAACGGCATCAAGCTGCAAGACCAGCCTGCCATCTACCGCCGCCAAGTGTATTGGGCAGAGCCTCGAAGCGATGCGCACGACCAGCTCACGCCGCACGACTACTTTGAAACGCAGCGCCGTGCTTTTGCTGATTTTGATGACGCGGTGTTGACTGATGCGATAGACGGGTTCGACTTGGCACCGCACCTGCACAAGCAGCTTTTCATGCTGTCCACAGGCTCAAAACGCAAGGTTTGGCTGGCGGCGGCGCTGGCGTCTAACGCCGCCGTCACTCTGCTGGACGAGCCTTTTGCAGCGCTGGATGCAGCGTCCATCCACTACCTGTTGGCGTGGCTCCAAGCCAATTTCAACAAAACCATCCGCGCCTGGGTGATCGCAGACTATGCAGCACCTCAAGGCCTGGCCTTGGTGCAAGTCGTTGATTTGGGCGGCTGAATTTTCATGTCCAATACCCGGATGACAACAGACACCACAGACCAGCGCCTGACCAATCTGGAAATCAAGGCCACGTACACAGAAGACCTGGTCGAGCAACTGGACAAAATCATTGCCCGCCAGCAGCAACAAATTGACCTGCTGCTGCGCGAAGTCGCCGAACTGCGGCAGCCCGTACCAGACGGCTCCGTTCTGGCCGGGCGCAGCCTGCGAGATGACTTGCCGCCGCACTTTTAGCATCAGCACATTGCTATAAATTCAGAAACTTCTTACGCCCGTATTCATCCTAAATCCGGCAGTTAGCCAGTCGCCATAAGTTGCTTTGGTGCTATCCAGGGCGGCAATGGCCGGGTGATTTTGGCCACCA
>JANMIH010000523.1:0-4085 GCA_031375685.1 Polaromonas sp.
GCATGCCGATTTTGTGGTCGGCGACCGGGACGGCACTACGGCGAATCCGGCACTGTCAAAGCTTGTGCTCGCCTTTTTAAAGAGCCTGGGTTACAGCGTGGCTTACAACCACCCGTACAAAGGTGTTGAATTGGTGCGGCGCTACAGCAACCCAGCAAGCCAGCGGCATAGCATTCAACTGGAGATCAACCGCAAGCTGTACATGAATGAACGCACGCTCGAAATCACACCCGGTTTTATGCCTTTAAAAGTGCATTTGCAGTCGCTGGTAACTTTGCTGCTTTCAACCGATCCACGCCAGCTTTAAGGGGCAGACATTTTGGACAAAGCCGATTGCATCGTCATTGGCGCAGGTGTGGTGGGTTTGGCTGTCGCGCGAGCGCTGGCGTTGCAAGGGCGCGAGGTGATGGTGCTGGAGGCCGCCAACGCCATCGGCACGGGCACCAGTTCGCGCAACAGCGAGGTGATTCATGCTGGCATTTATTACCCAAAGGGCTCATTGAAAGCGCAGTTATGTGTGCAAGGCAAGCAGATGCTGTACGACTACTGCGCCCAGCGCGGCATTGGCCACAACCGATGCGGCAAGCTGATTGTGGCTACGACTGAGTCGCAAGTCGCGATGTTGCAGGGCATCATCGCCAAAGCGGCTGCCAACGGCGTCAACGATTTGGTGTTGCTGACCCGCGAACAGACCCTGGCGATGGAGCCGCAACTTGAATGTGTGGCGGCTGTACACAGCCCCAGTACCGGCATCGTTGACAGCCATGCACTCATGCTATCGCTTCAAGGCGATATCGAGAATACAGGTGGTTTTACAGTGCTTAATACGACTGTAGACCAATTGATACGGGCGCAAGAAGCTATTGAAGTCATAGCAAATGATGGCACGCAACTGGCTGCCAACATCGTCGTCAACGCCGCTGGTTTGAGCGCGCCACAAGTTGCCAGCCGCATCAAGGGGCTTGACGCCAGGCATGTACCCCCCACCTTTTGGGCCAAAGGCAACTACTTCACCCTGGCTGGAAAGTCACCCTTTCGCCGCCTGATCTACCCCGTGCCTGAAGCCGCCGGGCTGGGTGTGCATTTGACGATTGACATGGGCGGACAAGCCAAATTTGGCCCTGATGTGCAGTGGGTGGATTCACCCGATGACCTGCTGGTAGACGCAGCACGCGGCGATGCCTTTTCTGCCGAAGTACGCAAATACTGGCCTGGCTTGAAGGACGGCGCGCTGCAGGCAGGTTACGCAGGCATACGCCCGAAGCTGCAAGGGCCAGGGCAGTCTGCGGGGGACTTTGTGATTCAGGGCGAGGCCGTTCACGGCATACCAGGACTCGTCAACCTGTTCGGCATCGAGTCCCCCGGCTTGACCAGCTCGCTGGCGATCGGTGAAATCGTCAGTCAGATGCTATTGAAAAAGTAGCTGGTTGCGCCCGTATTGATTGGTCTTAAGGCTGATTTGACGCCTAAAAATTGCTGTTTTGAGCTGTTTTAGACCTTTTGCTGGCTTGCGGGCCTCATAGCCTGGCTCCCAGCCGCGTTCCCTGGTCAATCGCCCGTTTGGCGTCCAGCTCGCCGGCTTCTTGAGCGCCGCCTATCAGATGGGTGTTGATGCCCGCTTTTTTGAGCGGCTCCAGCAGTTCTTGCAGTGGCTCCTGGCCGGCGCACAGCACGATGGTGTCTACTTCCAGCACGGTGCCGTCCGTCCGCTTTTCACCAAAGGTGATGAACAGACCCAAGCCGCCGGGTTGCTGGGCGATGCGTTCGTAGTTCACGGCGGACAGCATCTCGACGTTTTTCATCTTCAATGCAGCGCGGTGAATCCAGCCCGTGGTTTTGCCCAGGTTGCCTCCCAGCTTGCCCGGTTTGCGCTGCAGCAGCGTGACTTGCCGGGCGGGGGGTGAAGACACAGGCCGCACCACGCCGCCTCGCACGGTGGCTGGGTCTGCCACGCCCCATTCGGCCAGCCATTCGGGCAGGTCAAGCGCGGTGGAATGCCCGGCGGGCGCGACCAGATACTCGGCCACGTCAAAGCCAATGCCGCCCGCGCCAATCAGCGCCACACGCTGGCCAACGGCTTGCTGGCCATGCAGCACGTCGATGTAGCTCAGCACGCCGGGCAGGTCCTGGCCGGGGATGCGTGGGTTGCGCGGTTTGACGCCTGTGGCCAGCACCACGTCATCGTATTTTTGCGCGATGAGATGCGCCGCATCAACCCGCGTGTTTAAGTGCAAATGCACACCTGTCAGCTTGGCGCGCTGGCCAAAGTAGCGCAGCGTTTCTTCGAACTCTTCTTTGCCCGGCACCAGCTTGGCCATGTTGAACTGGCCGCCGATTTTGGCGGCTGAATCAAACAAATCAACGCTGTGGCCGCGCCCGGCCAGCGTGGTGGCAGCCGCCAAACCTGCCGGCCCAGCACCAATCACGGCAACACGTTTTTTGGCTGGCGCGAAGTTGATGACCAAGTCCAGCTCATGCCCGGCGCGCGGGTTGACCAGGCAGCTGGCCAGTTTGTTTTTAAAGGCGTGGTCTAAACACGCTTGATTACAGGCGATGCAGGTGTTGATCTCATTCGCTCGGCCCTGCGCGGCTTTGTTGACGAATTCCGGGTCAGCCAAAAACGGCCGCGCCATGCTGATCATGTCGGCATTGCCATCCGCCAATACTTGCTCGGCCACTTCAGGCATGTTGACGCGGTTGCCGGTGACGACCGGGATACTGAGGCCCGCCGCCCGCAGTTCAGTACGCAGCTTTTTAGTCACCCAGGTGAAAGCGCCGCGCGGCACAGACGTCGCAATCGTTGGCACGCGGGACTCATGCCAGCCAATACCGCTGTTGATGATCGTGGCGCCTGCTTTTTCAATTGCCTTGGCCAGCTCAACGACCTCGTCCCAGCTGCTGCCGCCAGGAATCAAATCAATGATCGACAAACGGTAGATGATGATGAAGTCAGAGCCGAGTGCCTCGCGCGTACGGCGCACAATTTCAATGGCCAGTCGCATGCGGTTGGCGTAGCTGCCGCCCCAGTCGTCTGTGCGCTGGTTGGTGTGAGTGACCAGAAACTGGTTGATCAGATACCCTTCGCTGCCCATGATCTCCACGCCGTCGTAACCGGCTTCACGGGCCAGGCTGGCGCAGCGCACAAAGGCGCGAATTTGCCGCTCAATGCCAGCGGCGCTGAGTTCAAACGGGGTAAAGGGCGATATCGGGCTCTGGATGCGGGACGGCGCGACGCACAGCGGGTGGTAGCCATAGCGGCCCGTGTGCAAAATTTGCAGCGCTATTTTGCCGCCTTCAGCATGTACGGCGCTGGTGACTTGCTGATGCCGCTTGGCCGCGCCCCGGCTGGCCAGCATGCCGGCAAACGGTTTGGTCCAGCCCGCAATGTTGGGTGCAAAGCCGCCCGTGACCATCAAACCCACGCCGCCGCGCGCCCGCTCAGCAAAATAGGCCGCCATCGCCGGAAAGTGCTTGCGCCCGTCCTCCAACCCCGTGTGCATGCTGCCCATGAGAACCCGGTTTTTAAGGGTGGTGAAGCCCAGGTCGAGCGGGGCGAGCAGGTGGGGGAAGGGAGATGTCATGGTATTTACTATTAAATCAGGAGCTGCTTGCGCCCGTATTTGCTGGGCTTAAGGCTGTTTTGAATGCTTTTTTAGGGCATTTGCGGCGTCTTTGACCAGTTCTGGGCCCTTGTAGATGAGCCCGGTGTAAATCTGCACCACATCAGCACCAGCCTTGATTTTTGACACCGCATCCGCGCCGCTCATCACGCCACCCACACCAATGATGGGAAAGCCATTGCCTAAAGCGGCGCGCAACTGGCTGATGACGCGGTTGCTGGCAAGCAGTACGGGTGAGCCACTCAGGCCGCCCATCTCGTCAGCATGGCGCATGCCCTTGACAGCATCGCGGCTCAGGGTGGTGTTGGTGGCTACCACGCCGTCCATCTCATGGCGTTTTAACGTCGCAGCAATCACGTCAACTTGCGCGGCATCCAGATCAGGTGCAATTTTCACAAAAATCGGCACTCGCTTGCCGTGCTGTTTGACGAGCCCGTCGCGCCGCCTGGCAATGGCGCTGAGCAG
>JANMIH010000427.1:0-3486 GCA_031375685.1 Polaromonas sp.
TGATGGCTGCAATCAGCACGTCGCCGTTGCCGATTGAAATGCCCGCCGATTTACTTGCAGGCGTGGTTGCATCGGAGTGCGCAGTTGCAAGCGTTGGGCGGCTGCCTTCCATTTCAGCCACCATGCGGGGTGCGCCCAGCGCGGTGGGCGGCGCGCCGGGTAGCGTGTCGGCCCGGTCGTTGTCGGTGTGGCGCAACAGGTGCCTTGTCGCCAACATCGCAGCGGGCTGGTTAAAACCGTTGTCTGCAATGGGCTGGCTGAACAGCGACGCGAACTGTGTGGCCACGTTGCCCAGCTCAATCCGGTCTTGCGGGCGCTTGGGGCCCGCCAGGCTGGGCGTCACGTCCCCCAGGTCAAGCTGCACGACCTGCGAATAGTCAATCTCCCCCGCCTTGGCAACGCCAAACAAACCCTGCGCCTTGAAGTAAGCGGCAAACGCTTCAATCTCGGCCTTGGTGCGGCCTGTGCCTTCAAAGTATTCAATGGTTTTTTCATCGACCGGAAAGAACCCCATGGTGGCACCGTATTCAGGCGCCATGTTGCCGATGGTGGCGCGGTCTGGCAGGCTCAGGGTACGCGTGCCCTCGCCAAAAAACTCGACGAATTTACCAACGACTTTTTCTTTGCGCAACTGTTCTGTCACGCGCAGCACCAGGTCAGTGGCCGTCACGCCTTCACGCAGTTGGCCTGTCAGCTCAAAGCCGACCACATCGGGCGTTAAAAAGTACACCGGCTGGCCGAGCATGGCGGCTTCGGCCTCAATGCCGCCCACGCCCCAGGCGACGACGCCAATGCCGTTGATCATGGTGGTGTGGCTGTCGGTGCCGACCAGCGAATCGGGGTAATACACATCGCCCTTGGTTTTGTGTACCCCGCGCGCCAAATACTCAAGGTTGACCTGATGGACGATGCCAAAGCCGGGCGGCACCACGCCAAACGTGTCAAACGCCTGCATGCCCCATTTCATGAACTGGTAGCGCTCGTTGTTGCGCTGAAACTCCAGCTTCATGTTCAGGTCAAGCGAGGTCTTTTTGCCGTAGTAGTCGACCATGATGGAATGGTCGACCACCAGGTCAACAGGCACCAGCGGTTCAATGCGCTTGGGGTTTTTGCCCAGCTTGACGGCCACGCTGCGCATGGCGGCCAGGTCAGCCAGCAGCGGCACGCCGGTGAAGTCTTGCAGCACCACACGCGACACCACAAACGGAATTTCTTGTGTGCGGGCGGCGTTGGGCTGCCAATTCGCAAGTTCTGCAATGTGCTGCGCGGTGACGCGCTTGCCATCGCAGTTGCGCAACACCGATTCAAGCACGATGCGCAGCGATATGGGCAGGCGCTTGACGTTGGGAAACTGCTTGGCCAGTTCCGGAAGCGAATAAAACTTGCCGGCCTTGCCAGAGACCGTTTTGAAGTGTTTGAGGGTGCTGTGGAACGTGTGCTGAGCCATGACGAAACTCCTTGTGATGCAGTAACCCCTATTCTGGCAGGCAGCCGCTTGGCGCGCAGCGTTTGTCGAAGCTAGCTGACACGATGAATGGTTGATGTCTGATGTTGTCAAAGCGGCTGGCTTTTTAAAGTGATGGTTTAGTCAGCATTTAAGGAACCGCCATGAGCCATCACACCGACGAACACACCCTTTGGACTTTGATCAAGGACATCAAGTTTGGCATGTTGACACACAGGCATGCTGACGGCCACCTGCACAGCACGCCGCTGACGACGCAAAACAAGTCAGACGACGAAGGCACAGCCCTGTACTTTTTCATCTCGCGACAAAGTGAAATCGCCACCTGTATTGCCAGAGACAGCAATGTCAATGTTGCCTATGCGCACCCGGGTGATGACCGCTATGTGTCGGTGTCAGGCCACGCAACGATGGTTGAAGACCAGACCAAAAAAGAATATTTATTCACTTCGTTTGCCAAGGCCTGGTTTCCCGGCGGCGCTACCGACCCGGACTTGGCACTGCTGCAAGTCAACATCGGCCATGCCGAGTATTGGGACGTGAAAGAAAGCAAGATGGTACAACTCGCCAAAATGGCTCAAGCCGCTATTACTGGCGAGCCGCCTGCAAAGATGGGTGAGCACAAAGAAATGAACCTCTCCTGAGAACTGCAGCTCACCATGCCATTTATTGCCTTTAACAAAGCTTTTGACCCTGACGCGCCTGATGATTTGCGCATCAACACGGCAGCGGTGCTGTATGTCGAAGGGTCACGACTGGACCCGGTTGGCCAGACAACTGTTCACACGCTGGGCCAAGGTGTCGTGGTGAATGCCGTGACGCAGTCCATCGGCTTGGTTGTCAGCGAAATCGGTGGCTTGATCGCTGCTACCCGCCACTACCTGGCAACGCCACCGACTGAGGGTGCCAGCACGGTTTATATCTGCCCAAACAACGTCAGCTTTGTGCGACCTAACCTTCCCGCACTGCCAGACTTTTGGGTGGTGCGGTTCGTCGATGGTTCTGAATTGCGAATTTTGTCGCCCTTGCCATTGGGCTTATAAAAGCGAGTTTTTCGCTGGCAAGCGATGTGAGAGCCAACCGATACATCCTGAGAAATTCATGGTTTACAAAGCCATAGATCTATGGCACATTAAGCCATATGGCAGTAGCCCAGCTCATTCTTAAAACCAAAACGACCCATCAGGGCGGTGTGGTAGGGATGGTGGTCTGGCAAGTGCCTCAGCCAGTACCCCCGTCAGAGCATCCTTTTAAATACCGCTTGGTTTTCATTCGTGAGGGCAAGCGAGTAGTCGGGTACGACAACGAGCGTGGCAAAGGGGACCACAAACACCTCGGTGCGCTTGAAGTACGCTATAAATTTGTAGATATTGAAACCCTGATGACGGACTTTCTCCGCGATGTGGAGGCCAAGCAATGACAACCAGCAACCAGATTTTGAACGTCACCGTAGGCGAGTCTTTGCGCGAATCGGGTGCGCGCGCGGCAGCCGCCATGAAGGCGCTTTCGCAAGGTAAAAAAGTACAGCCTCACTTTGGCGTCAACTTCGAGCAAATCGGCCAGATGCTCGCCGCCTTCACACCCAAGCGCTGGGAACTAATAGCCACGCTGCGCCAGGCCGGGCCACTCACCGTAGCCGAACTGGCTCGCCGCTTAAATCGCGACTATAAAAACGTCCACACCGACGTGAACCAGTTGATCGAGTGGATGGCGGTTGAGCGTGAGGATGACGGGCGAGTGAATGTGCCGTGGTCGGAGATTGTGGTGGATATGAAGTTGCCTGAGAGGGTGGCTGCGTGATGAATGTGGGCCACAAAATATTGGCGTATTTGGCTGCTATGTTCATCACCATTGGCGATGTTCACGCTGAAACAATAAAGAATGGGTTCTTCACCAATTTCACTGTGATTTTTCACTGAGTCGTGGAGAATCTGGTTTTTCAAACTTTCCGGCCTGAACATGAAAGACACCGCCTTGTATGAACAGCTTCTTGGATTGAAGACACCCTGGTCGGTCAGGAA
>JANMIH010000436.1:0-5681 GCA_031375685.1 Polaromonas sp.
ACCGCATCGGGCTGGCACCGTCCATGCGCGCGGCTTCAACCAACTCATCAGGCACAGTCAAAAAGAACTGCCTGAACAAAAAAGTGGCGGTGGCCGAGGCAATGAGTGGAATCGTCAAACCCGCATAACTGTTGAGCATGCCCAGGTCAGACACTACGGCATACGTCGGGCCAATGCGCACCTCCACCGGCAGCATGAGGGTGATAAAAATCATCCAGAACACGATGCCTTTGGCAGGAAAGCGGAAGTAGACAATGGCAAACGCCGACAGCAGCGAAATCGCGATTTTGCCGACGGCAATGACGACTGCCGTCACCAGGCTGACCCACATCATGGGCAGCGCGGGCGGAAACGTGCCGCCGCGCGTGTTTTCACCGCCGAACAGCGCGATGCGGTAAGTCTCCAGCGCGTGCGAGCCGGGGATGAGTGACAGCGGGTTGGATTGAGCGATTTGATCCGATGACTGCGTCGAGGCGATGAAAGCCAGATACAGCGGAAAGGCAACGATGGCCACGCCGAGAATCAACACAGCATGCGAGAAAAAATTGGCGATGGGGCGGCGTTCAATCATCTAGTAATTGACCTTTTTCTCGATGAACCGAAATTGCAAAACCGTCAGCGCAATCACAATCACCATCAGCACCACCGACTGCGCCGCCGAGCCGCCAATGTCCATCGCCTTGAAGCCGTCAAAGTAAACCTTGTAAACCAGAATCGCCGTGTCTTTGCCGGGCCCACCCTGAGTGGCTGCATCGACGATGCCAAAGGTGTCAAAAAAGGCATAAATCACGTTGATGACCAGCAAAAAGAAGGTGGTCGGTGTCAGCAGCGGGAAAACAATCGTCCAAAAGCGGCGCGCAGGCGATGCACCGTCAATCGCGGCGGCTTCCAGCAGTGATTTAGGGATCGACTGCAGCCCCGCCAGAAAAAACAGGAAGTTATACGAAATTTGCTTCCATACCGCTGCCACCACAATCAGTGTCATGGCGTGGTTGGCGTCAAGCAGGTGGTTCCACTGAATGCCAACAGACTGCAGCGCAAAAGAAATCACGCCCATCGGCGACGAGAACATGAACACCCACAACACGCCCGCTACCACGGGTGCGACGGCGTATGGCCAAATCAAAAGTGTTTTGTACGTGCCCGCACCACGTATCACGCCGTTGGCCATCACTGCCAGCAGCAGGGCAATGGCCAGACCAAAACCCGCGACCAGCACCGAGAACAGCGCAGTCACTTTGAAAGAGTTGAGGTACGTGCTGTCTGCCCACAAGCGCGAAAAGTTCAGCATGCCGACAAACTCGCTTGACGTGCCAAAAGCGTCTTCGCTCAGCACGCTTTGCCACACCGCCTGGCTGGCGGGCCAGAAGAAAAAGACCAGCACGATGGCCATTTGTGGCGCAACCAGTACCCATGGCAACCAGGCTGATTTGAAAAGGACTCTTTTTTCCAACTCGGTACTTCTTGTTGTTGATCAAACGCTATTGATTCAGGAGCTGCTTGCGCACGTATTCATTGGTCTACAGCCATATTTGATGCCTGAAAACGGCGATTTCAGGCCGTTTCCAGCTCAAACTGGCCTTATTTGCCCTTGTTGGCAGCCTGAAAGCGCTCAAGCTGCTCGTTGCCGCGTTTGACAGCCGTGTCCAGCGCCTCTTTGGCTGACTTTTTACCGGCCCAGACTTGTTCCAGCTCTTCGTCGTTGATGGCGCGGATCTGTACAAAGTTGCCCAGGCGAATGCCGCGCGACTTGTCTGTCGTTTTACGGATCATCTGGTTGACCGACACGTCAGTGCCCGGGTTCTGTTTGTAAAACCCTGATTTTTCAGTCATCTCAAACGATGCTTTGGTCAAAGGCAAATAACCGGTGCGCTGGTGGCTTTTGGCGGCCTCGGCGGGCTGCGACAAGAAAGCGTAAAACTGGCCCACACCCTTGTAGTCACCCGCTGGCTTGCCCGACATGGCCCAGAGGCTGGCGCCACCAATCACGGTGTTTTGTGGTGAACCGGGTACATCCGGGTAGTAGGGCAATGCGCCGATGCCCGAGGCAAACTTGGCATTGCGCTTGATGTTGCCGTACAGGGCGGACGAACCCGTGGTCATGGCGCATTCGCCCGACACGAAAGTAGCGTCTGCCAGATTGCCACGCCCTTTGTAGACGAACAATCCCTGCTTGGACATGTTGGCCAGGTTTTCAATGTGGCGCACGTGCAACGGGGTGTTGAAGGCCAAACGCGTGTCCAGGCCCTTCATGCCGTTGCTCTTTGTCGCAAATTCAACGTTGTGCCAGGCTGAAAAGCTCTCCAGCTGCGTCCAGCTGACCCAGCTGGTGGTGAAAGGGCATTTGTTACCATTGGTTTTGAGCTTGGCTGCTGCCAGCGCAACTTCCGGCCAGGTGGTCGGAACGGTGTCAACGCCCGCCGCCTTCAGCGCGTCTTTGTTGTAGTGAAAAACGGTGGTGGAGCTGTTGAACGGAAAGCTCAGCATGTCGCCACTGGGTGCGGTGTAGTAGCCTGCAACAGCGGGCACGTAAGCGGCAGGGTCAAATTTGATGCCGGCTTTTTTCATCACTTCAGTCACTGGCACGATGGCTTGCTTGCTGGCCATCATGGTGGCGGTGCCGACTTCAAACACCTGCAGAATGTGTGGCGCGTTGCCAGCGCGGAAGGCGGCAATCGCGGCTGTCATGGACTCGTCGTAGCTGCCCTTGAAGGCGGGCACGATTTTGTAGTCCTTCTGGCTGGCATTGAAGTCTTTGGCCTGGTCATTGACCCATTCGCCCAAAGCGCCACCCATGGAGTGCCACCACTGGATTTCAGTCTGGGCCTGGCTGGCCAGCGGCAAGCAGGTTGTGACTGCTGCCAAGGCAACTGCTGCAAAACGGTATTTCATAAAAACTCCTCATGATTGAATCTGCCAAACCAGCCGGTAGCATATGTCTGGTTTGTGACAATGGTATTTAAAGACAGTCTAAAAATTTAGCAAGTCGGGTTTGTATGAGGTTCATTGGCAGGTCTGTCGCTCAGGTTGCTCTGCGGTAACATTGACAATTGCTTGGGGTATACCCCTCAAAGCCTCTAAATTTGCACGATGAACGCTCCCACCAAACTTGAAGAACTGAACGTCTTTGCTGTTGACGCAAAAGCCGACGAATCCCGCATCCGCGAGATCCCATACAACTACACCTCATTTTCTGACCGCGAAGTGGTCATTCGCCTGCTGGGCGCGCGCGCATGGGACCTGCTGAATCAACTGCGTGGTGAGCGCCAAACCGGCCGGTCTGCCCGCATGTTGTACGAGGTGCTGGGCGACGTGTGGGTGGTGCAGCGCAACCCGTACCTGCAAGACGACATGCTGGACAACCCCAAGCGCCGCAAGCTGCTGGTCGATGCCTTGCAGCACCGCCTGGGTGAAGTTGAAAAGCGCCGCACCCCTGCTGTTGACCCAACCCGCGATGCGGTGGTAGGGGAACTGCTACAGGCCGCACGCGACTCGGTTACCCGTTTTGCCAGGTCGTTTGAAGAAGTTTATGACCTGCGCCGGCTGGCCAAAGGCAAACTTGGCAAGCTGACTGCCAAAGACAACATCAAGTTCGACGGTTTGTCGCGCGTCTCCCACGTGACAGACGCCACCGACTGGCGCGTTGAATACCCGTTTGTGGTGCTGACGCCTGATACAGAGGTCGAAATGGCGGGCTTGGTCAAAGGCTGTATTGACTTGGGGCTCACGATCGTCCCGCGCGGCGGCGGTACGGGCTACACCGGCGGCGCCATTCCGCTGACCTGGAAGTCAGCTGTTATCAACACCGAAAAATTAGAGGCCATGACCGAGATAGAGATGGTCACGCTGTCGGGCTTGGACAAACCTGTGGCTACCGTCTGGACTGAAGCCGGTGTCGTCACGCAGCGCGTGGCGGACGCAGCGGATAGAGGCGGCTATGTGTTTGCGGTAGACCCAACATCGGCCGAAGCCTCCTGCATTGGCGGCAACATCGCCATGAATGCGGGCGGTAAAAAAGCCGTGCTGTGGGGCACGGCGCTGGACAACCTGGCCAGCTGGCGCATGGTCACGCCCGATTCGCAGTGGCTGGAAGTCACCCGCATCAATCACAACCTGGGCAAGATCCACGATGCCGAGCTGGCGAGCTTTGAGCTGAAGTATTTTGAAGCCGACGGCAAGACGTTCGTGCGGCAAGAGCGACTCGACATTCCCGGCAAGAGCTTTCGCAAGGAAGGCCTGGGCAAAGACGTCACCGACAAGTTTTTAAGCGGCCTGCCCGGCATTCAAAAAGAGGGCTGCGACGGCCTGATCACCAGCGCCCGCTGGATTGTTCATCGCATGCCAGTCCACACCCGCACGGTGTGTATGGAGTTTTTTGGCAACGCCAAAGACGCCGTGCCCAGCATTGTTGAGATCAAGGACTTCATGTTTGCCGAGCAAAAACGCAGCGAGGCGGCCGGTTCCCCCGTGCTGCTGGCGGGCCTGGAGCATCTGGACGACCGCTATTTGCGCGCCGTGGGATATGCCACCAAATCAAAACGTGGTGGCTTGCCAAAAATGGTGTTGATTGGCGATATTGCGGGCGACGACGCCGATGCTGTTGCCAGGGCGACTAGCGAAGTGGTGCGTATTGCCAACTCTCGCAGCGGAGAAGGTTTTATCGCGATCAGCCCCGAGGCACGCAAAAAGTTTTGGCTTGACCGCAAGAAAACTGCCGCTATTTCACGCCACACCAACGCCTTCAAAATCAATGAGGATGTGGTCATTCCGCTGCCGCGCATGGCCGAATACACCGACGGCATCGAGCGCATCAACATCGAGCTGAGCCTGGCCAACAAAATCAAATTGTGCGACGCACTGGAGGCTTTTTTAAGCAAAGGCAATTTGCCGCTGGGCAAGGCTGAAGACGCGAGCGATGTGCCTTCTCCTGAGATGCTGGAGGACCGTGTTGCGCAGGCGCTGGCATTGGTGGGTCAAACGCGCGCGCTATGGGCGGATTGGCTGCAAAACGTCGAATCCTTGTTTCCAGAATTACAAGACCACACCCTGCGCGCCAGCTGGAAAACCCAGCTCAAGGCGCCGCTTCAAGCTATATTCACGGGCGGCGCATTTCTGCCGATATTCACCGAGTGTGTGGCGATTCACAAGCGCGTGCTCAAAGGCCGCGTGTGGGCTGCGCTGCACATGCATGCGGGTGATGGCAATGTGCACACCAACCTGCCCGTTAACAGCGACGACTACGACATGCTGCAAACCGCACGCCATGCGGTGGAGCGCATCATGGTGCTGGCAAGGTCACTGGATGGCGTGATTTCTGGTGAGCACGGCATTGGCATCACCAAGCTGGAGTTTTTGACCGATGCGGAACTGAAGCCGTTTGCCGATTACAAAGCTAAAGTTGACCCGGAAGGGCGTTTCAATAAAGGTAAATTGCTACGAAATCAGGAGCTGCTTGCGCCCGTATCTATTGGCCTGGAGGCCAAAAATACAGTTAAAAACGGCTCAAAAGAGGCTCTTTTGGCGGATTTGACGAATGCTTACACGCCAAGTTTTGGCCTCATGGGCCATGAGTCTTTGATCATGCAGCAGTCAGACATTGGCGCGATAGCCGACAGCGTCAAAGACTGCCTGCGCTGCGGCAAGTGCAAACCGGTCTGCGCCACCCACGTGCCGCGTGCCAA
>JANMIH010000462.1:0-1714 GCA_031375685.1 Polaromonas sp.
GACGAAAACCGCCCGGACAACATCCACCGCCTGAACATGGGCATGTTCCCGGTCGGCTGCGACATCATTCCCAACCCGTATAACAAGATCCCCGGCTTCAGTTGCTATGTTGAGCGTAAGGGTTCTTCAATCAAGCAGGGGCCGCGGGACTGGCTTCGCCAGACCGCAGGCGCAGTGGCCCCCTCGGGGGGCAGTGACCCACACGAAGTGGGGGAGCGTGGGGGCGTACATTTCTTGCCAGGATTTCCGGTGATGGCCTGGCCGATGATTGAGTGGGTTTTGGACACCACTTACCCGCATTTGCACCAAAAGTCAGCCTATATTGAAAAATCCGTCATCGTTTCTGGCTCGATGGAAGCAACCCTGACGCCCCTGATGGAAGCGATTGAAGCTGAC
Source organism: Polaromonas sp. (assembly GCA_031375685.1). Lineage (GTDB taxonomy): Bacteria > Pseudomonadota > Gammaproteobacteria > Burkholderiales > Burkholderiaceae_C > Polaromonas. The sequence goes on from JANMIH010000462.1 coordinate 397, forward strand.
TATGCTGGCGTGAAGGTTTTCAGCCTGCCCAGTGTGGACCACCCCATTTATGGGCGTCATATTGAGCTTGGCGTGAAAGGTGCGCCTGATGTGATTGAGCGGGCTTACCCCGCACTGCTGGCAGGTCTGGAGCCCTTTAATGTCAAGCTTGGCCCTGAATTGGTGCGTTAAGTATGCATCATAAATGTGCATTTTGGGTGACGCACTAAATCGTGCAAAACAAAGATTTTTCTGTCTTTTAAAGCGGGTCTGAGGGCTGTGCAGGCTATTTTTGGCTGCACAATCTGGTTTGTCCTTTGAGTCAGGTGCGGTTTGTCTTTGGCATAAAAAGTGCATTCATCGGTACCTGAAAACTACTCTTCAACCCTTTCATAAACTTAATTACTGGAGATTTTGATGGCAAAGACCGTCGCAGACGTCATGAAAATGGTCAAGGAAAACGAGGTCAAGTTTGTTGACTTCCGCTTTACCGACACCCGCGGCAAAGAGCAGCACGTTACTGTGCCTGTGTCCCATTTTGACGAAGACAAATTCAGCTCCGGCCACGCCTTTGACGGCTCGTCCATCGCTGGCTGGAAGGGCATTGAAGCTTCTGACATGTTGCTGATGCCAGACGCCAACACGGCCAATCTGGACCCGTTTTTTGAAGAAACCACGCTGCTGCTGAGCTGCGACGTGCTGGACCCTACCGACGGCAAGGCCTATGACCGCGACCCACGCTCGATTGCCAAGCGCGCTGAAGCCTATTTGAAGGCCTCTGGCCTGGGCGACACCGCTTACTTTGGCCCAGAGCCAGAGTTCTTCATTTTTGACGATGTGCGCTGGAACACCGACGCATCAGGCACCTTCTTCAAGATTGACGAATACGAAGCACCATGGAATTCCGGCGCAAAACTGGAAGGCGGCAACCGTGGCCACCGCCCAACCGTCAAGGGCGGCTACTTCCCGGTACCACCGGTCGACAGCACACAAGACATGCGCGCTGAAATGTCCCTGGTGCTTGAGTCCCTCGGCATCCCGGTTGAAGTGTTCCACCACGAAGTCGCTGGCGCTGGCCAGAACGAAATTGGCACCAAGTTCAGCACGCTGGTGCAGCGCGCCGACTGGACACAATTGCTGAAGTACACGGTACAAAACGTGGCCAATGCCTACGGCAAAACCGCCACTTTCATGCCAAAACCCATCGTTGGCGACAACGGCAGTGGCATGCACGTGCACCAGTCGATCTGGAAAGACGGCAAAAACCTGTTTGCTGGTGACGGCTATGCAGGTCTGTCAGACTTTGCCCTGTATTACATCGGCGGCATCATCAAGCACG
>JANMIH010000525.1:0-2736 GCA_031375685.1 Polaromonas sp.
ATTTACTGGGAAGGCTTGAGCGAGCTGATGGACAGCAACGGTCAAAAAGTCGGGATGGGCTACCTGGAGATGACAGGTTACGGCCAGCCGCTGCGCATGTAAGCCAATGTCGCTTTGGCATTTTGTAACGTCTGCTTGACGTTGCAGAGACATGGCGCGTTTAAGATGAAACCATGCATCAAAAAATCATCATCGCCCTTCTTCTTGCACTCCCAGTGATGGCTGTGCAGGCTCAGTCCACCCCCGCCAAAAAAGCACTGGTCGCCCGCATCCTGAAGGTCCAGCAACCGGGCATTGAGGGCATGAGCCGCTCGATGGCCGAAAGGCCCGCCATCGCCCTGATGGATCGCGCAGGCCTGGCGCTGACTGAGCGCGTGCCAGCCGACAAACGCGATGCTGTGGCCAAAGAGATTCAGGCCGATGTCAAAAAGTATCTGGATGAAGCCGTGCCACTGGTCGCCAGCCGCGCTGTCAGGCTGGCCCCCACAACAGTGGGAACCTTTCTAGAACAAAAATTCACAGAAGAAGAGCTCAAACAGGTGGCTGCTTTTCTGGAGTCACCCGCCATCAACAAATTTCAGCAGCTCAGCGGTGAGATGCAAAAAGTGTTGCTTGAAAAAGTGGTGGCCGACACGAAGGGTGTGATCGAACCTAAAGTGGTGGCCCTGGAGCAGTCGGTGACCAAGCGCTTGAGCAACGCCACCCCAGCTGCACCCAAATAATTCGGCGCCTAACGCGCTTTTTTAACCAGGCGGTTTTGCGGCGGCTTGCCCGAGCCGTTGTCGCGTGGCGGCAGACCCGTGTGCTGCGTCAGAATACGGCCTTTGACGGGTGACGCAACCGCAGACGTTTTAGCCACCGACGTTGAATTCTTGCGCCGCGCGCTCTGGTACGTGCCATCGGTCAATGGCTGAAACGTCGGTATCAAATGGTGCTTGCCATTGCCAATCAAATCAGCACGCCCCATCGTCTTGAGTGCTTCACGCAGCAGCGGCCAATTGTTGGGGTCGTGGTAGCGCAAAAAGGCTTTGTGCAAACGGCGGCGCTTTTCACCGCGCACGATGTCCACGGTTTCGCTGTCACGGGTGATTTTGCGCAGCGGATTCTTATTGGTGTGGTACATCGCCGTGGCGGTGGCCATGGGTGACGGGTAAAAGGTTTGCACCTGGTCGGCGCGAAAGCCGCTTTTTTTCAGCCACTGCGCCAGGTGCATCATGTCTTCGTCACTCGTCCCCGGGTGCGCGGCAATGAAGTACGGAATCAAAAACTGTTTTTTACCCGCTTCAAGACTGTACTTTTCAAACAGCTGCTTGAACTTGTCGTAGCTGCCAATACCCGGCTTCATCATCTTGGTGAGCGGGCCTTGCTCGGTGTGCTCGGGCGCGATTTTTAAATAGCCGCCAACGTGGTGCGTGACCAGTTCTTTCACGTACTCGGGGCTTTGCACCGCCAGGTCGTAGCGCAGGCCAGAGCTGATCAAAATCTTTTTCACGCCCTTCAAAGCCCGCGCGCGGCGGTACATTTTGATCAGCGGGTTGTGGTCAGTGTTCAGGTTCGGGCAAATGCCGGGGTACACGCATGACGGCTTGCGACAGGCCGCTTCAATCTCCGGTGATTTGCAGCCAATGCGGTACATGTTGGCAGTTGGCCCGCCCAGGTCTGAAATAGCGCCGGTAAAGCCCTTGACAGTGTCACGTATCGCTTCAATCTCACGAATGACTGAATCCTCAGACCGGCTTTGAATGATGCGGCCTTCATGCTCAGTGATAGAGCAGAACGTGCAGCCACCAAAGCAGCCGCGCATGATGTTGACGGAAAAGCGAATCATCTCCCAGGCGGGAATCTTGGTGCTGTGGTCGTGACTGCCGTTTTCGTCAGCGTAGCTGGGGTGCGGGCTGCGCGCATAGGGCAAGTCGAAAACGTAGTCCATCTCGGCGGTGGTCAAGGGGATGGGCGGCGGGGTGATCCATACGTCACGGGCGGTTGCGCCCTCACCGTGGGCTTGCACCAGCGCGCGTGCGTTGCCGGGGTTTGTCTCCAGATGCAGCACGCGGTTGGCGTGGGCGTAGAGCACAGGATCGCTCTTGACCTGCTCGTAAGACGGCAGGCGAATCACGGAGCGGTCGCGCGGTGGGACTTTGATCTTGCCCTGCGCGGTTTGCACAGTCGATGACAGAGCCGGGTTGACAACAAACGTCAATGGCTTGATGGCGGGGTTGGCTTGAGTTGTCGCAACCTTCGCCACCGCCTCAGCCTCGTCTTCCCGCGCGCAAGTCGCGCCCTGCTCTTTGGCCACGTCCGAAATCATCATGTACGGGTTGACATGCGCCTCAACCCGGCCTGGCGCATCCACGCTGGTCGAATCAATTTCAAACCAGCCTTTCGACGTTTCGTCGCCCGCGCGGCGAATGAACGCTGTGCCGCGAATGTCGGTCATCGTCGCCATGGTTTCCTTGGCGGCCAGGCGGTGAGCGATTTCAACAATCGCCCGCTCGGCATTGCCGTACAGCAGCAGGTCGCACTTGGAGTCAATCACGACCGAGCGGCGGACTTTGTCAGACCAGTAGTCGTAATGTGCAATGCGGCGCAGGCTGCCCTCAATACCACCCAGAATGATCGGCACGTCTTTGAAAGCTTCGCGGCAGCGTTGTGAATAAACCAGCGCAGCGCGGTCAGGCCGCTTGCCGCCAATGTCGCCGGGCGTGTAGGCGTCGTCCGAGCGGATTTTGTGGTCAG
>JANMIH010000535.1:0-4782 GCA_031375685.1 Polaromonas sp.
TGAACCGGGTCAACCGCCATCATTTCCATGGCTGAGAGTTGCTCGCCGGCTTTCATCAAACCAATTTCAGCGGTTAATGCCGTCCCGGCACGTCCGGCAAACAGCAGCGCCGTGACAACGGGGCCAAGCTCCCGCACCAAACTGAGCGTGACCAGCAGCCCCAGCGTGTCTGCTGCGCCGAAGCGCTGCAAGGTGTAGTACCCCTGCAAGCCGAGCACAAAGCCTACAAACAGACCTGACACACCAATGATGGCGAGCGAATAATTGCCCAAAAAAAAGATCTGGTCACGCACCAGGCCAAAGCGCTTGAGCGCTGGAACCATCATGACAAACAACCGGACAAAGAGGCGCGCTGCATGGCCCAGGTGGCCGAGTTGCTCGCGCACTGCAAAGCCCAGATGGGCAACAAAGTTGGATTTGGCTTGAGTCATGGGAATTCGCCTTCAGGCTTGACGCCCAAAATCAGTCGCCACATCGACGCCGGGATAGTGAAACTTCACCGGGCCTTCAGCCAGCGCATTGACAAACTGATGCACCAACGGGTCTGTTGAATGCCGCACCTCGTCGGGCGTGCCCTGTGCTGCAATGCCGCCGTTGGCCAAAATGATCACCTTGTCGGCAATCTTGAAGGTTTCCTCCAGATCATGCGACACCACAATGGACGTGATGCCCAGCGTGTCATTGAGCTGGCGAATCAGTTGCGCCGCCGTGCCCAGGGATATCGGATCCAGCCCGGCAAAGGGCTCGTCGTACATGATGAGTTCGGGGTCTAAAACGATAGCGCGGGCCAAAGCCACACGGCGCGCCATACCGCCAGAAATTTCACTCGGCATCAGGTCGCGCGCACCACGCAAGCCGACGGCATTGAGCTTCATCAGCACGATGTCGCGGATTAAATCCGGCGTCAAATCAGTGTGCTCGCGCAGCGGGAAGGCGACGTTGTCAAACACGCTCAAGTCCGTGAACAGTGCCCCAAACTGAAACAGCATGCCCATTCGACGACGAGCAGCGTACAAATCAGTCTGCGTCATGCCGCTGATATTTTTACCGTCAAACAGTACCTGCCCAATGTTGGCTTTTTGTTGCCCGCCAATCAGGCGCAGGACGGTGGTTTTACCACCACCGGATGCACCCATGAGCGCCGTGACTTTACCGCGCGGCACTGACAGCGTGACCTTGCCAAGAATGACGCGGTCGCCGCTGCTGCCGGGATACGAAAAGGTGACGTCCTTGAATTCAACCAAGGCTGTGGAATCTGGCTGCGGCATTGGAGATGAGAAACTTGGGAAGGCGAGATTTGAAAGGGTTTGAGGTAATCATAAAGGGATTGCCGCAAGCTCATGCGCATCTTCTGAACGGAAAAAAGGCTCAAAAACCGTGTTTTTGAGCCTTTTTAAGCTGGAAATACCTATCATTTAAGACTCTAGCCCAATTAATACGGGCGCAAGCAGCTCCCGTATTAATAGCAATTAAAGTGCTTAACGTGGCAGATCGCTGTAACCCATCAAAAACTCGTCGACAGAACGGGCGGCCTGTCGGCCCTCGCGAATCGCCCACACGACCAAACTTTGCCCGCGCCGAATATCACCGGCCACAAATACCTTGGGCACATTGGTTGCGTAGCCACCGATAAAAGCGTCGCTGGCTTTGGCGTTGCCCCGGTTGTCCTTGTCGATGCCAAACGACTCCAGAATCGACGCGACGGGCGATACAAAACCCATCGCCAGCAGCACCAGATCAGCTTTCAGGGTTTGCTCAGATCCGGCGACTTCAACCATCTTGCCGTTGACCCACTCCACGCGAACGGTTTTCAGGCCAGTGACTTTGCCCTTTTCGCCCAGCAACTCTTTGGTTGAAATGGCAAATTCACGCTCGCAGCCCTCCTCGTGGCTGGAACTGGTGCGCAGCTTGACGGGCCAGTAAGGCCAGGTCATGGGTCGGTTTTCTTCTTCGGGTGGCTGGGGCATCAGCTCAAACTGGGTGACGCTGACTGCGCCGTGGCGGTTGCTAGTGCCCACGCAGTCGCTGCCGGTGTCGCCGCCGCCGATCACGATGACGTGTTTGCCGTCAGCACGCAACTGGCCTTTGACCTTGTCGCCTGCATTGACCTTGTTCTGGCTCGGCAAAAATTCCATGGCGAAATGCACACCGTCCAGGTCACGGCCGGGCACAGGCAAATCACGTGACTGCTCGGCACCGCCGGTCAGCATCACCGCGTCAAAGTCTTTTTGCAGTTGCTCGGGGGTAATCGTTTCTTTGGCCCAATTGGTGACTTTGGAGTCTTTGGGCAGGTTGCCGACCATCACGCCGGTTTTGAAGGCGACGCCTTCAGCCTGCATTTGCGCCACGCGGCGGTCGATGTGGATTTTCTCCATCTTGAAGTCTGGAATGCCGTAACGCAGCAAGCCGCCCACGCGATCGTTCTTTTCAAACAAGGTAACGTCATGACCGGCGCGCGCCAGTTGCTGGGCTGCCGCCATGCCAGCGGGGCCGCTGCCGACGATGGCGACTTTTTTGCCGGTTTTGTGTTTTGGCATTTGCGGCTTGACCCAGCCTTCAGCCCAGGCGCGGTCAATGATGGCGTGCTCAATCGATTTGATGCCGACCGCGTCGTCGTTCACGTTCAATGTGCAGGCAGCTTCGCACGGCGCGGGGCAAATGCGGCCGGTGAATTCTGGAAAGTTATTGGTGCTGTGCAGCGTGTCAATCGCGTTTTTCCAGTCAGCGCGAAACACCATGTCGTTGAAGTCAGGAATGATGTTGTTGACCGGGCAGCCAGTGTTGCAAAACGGCGTGCCGCAGTCCATGCAGCGCGCGCTTTGCCTTTTGGCCTGCGCGTCGTCCAGGCCAATGACGAACTCTTTGTAGTTCTTCAGGCGCTCGGGTACAGGCTTGTAGCCCTCTTCCAGACGCTCAAATTCCATGAAACCGGTGATTTTTCCCATGATGCTGTCCTGTACGAATAATTTGCTTCAACAAGCCGTTTTAAGGCTGATTTTGGTGTTTTTCAGGTATGTTTAGTGCCGCAAGCCAATCAATACGTGCGCAAGCAGCTCCTGAATTAATAGTAACTTTCTACGTTTACTTGGCACCGACTGGCTCACGGTTGGTTTGCACCTGCGCCCGCGTGGTCTCGGTGGCGGCGTTCAGGCGGCGATCCCGGCGCTCCAGCAGCGCGCGTTTGTACTCGTTCGGGAAAACCTTCACAAACTTCAAACGCGACTCGGCCCAGGTGTCCAGCAACTCGCGGGCACGCTTGCTGCCAGTCCAGCGGTTGTGGTCTTGCAGCAGGCGTTTGAGCAGCGCTTCGTCGCTCTCCTCGGCATGCCAGTCGGACTTGTCATGCGTGTGCTGCTCTGCAGTCGTCACCACTTTGTCCAGGCTGACCATAGCGGTGTTGCAGCGTGATGCAAACTGGCCGTCTTCGTCGTACACATAGGCCACGCCGCCGCTCATGCCGGCTGCAAAGTTACGCCCGGTTTTACCCAGAACGGCCACGGTGCCGCCGGTCATGTATTCGCAGCCGTGGTCGCCCGTTCCTTCAACAACTGCCGTGGCACCTGACAGTCGCACCGCAAAGCGCTCACCGGCCACGCCACTGAAAAACGCTTCGCCGGTGGTCGCGCCGTACAGCACGGTGTTGCCAACAATGGTGTTTTTATGTGACTCACCCCGGAAGTCAATGCTCGGGCGCACCACAATGCGGCCACCGCTCAAACCCTTGCCGGTGTAGTCGTTGGCGTCACCAATCAGGTACATGGTGATGCCTTTGGCCAGGAAAGCGCCAAATGACTGGCCGCCCGTGCCTTCGAGCTGAATGCGCAGCGTGTCGTCTGGCAAACCCTCAGGCCGCACACGCGTCAACTCACCCGACAGCATCGCGCCGACGGTGCGGTTGACGTTGCGCGCCACTTCGATGAACTGGACTTTCTCGCCCTTTTCAATCGCGGCTTTTGACTTCTCAATCAAGCGCACATCGAGTGCTTTTTCAAGCGAGTGGTCTTGCGTGGACGTGTGCAGGCGCGGCACATCTGCTGGCACGTTGGGCTGGTAGAACAGCCGCGCAAAGTCAAGACCACTGGCCTTCCAGTGCTCGATGCCTTTTTGCGTGTCTAACAAATCAGCTCGTCCGATGAGTTCATCAAACGTGCGCACGCCGAGCTGAGCCATCAGGTGGCGCGCTTCTTCCGCCACAAAGAAGAAATAGTTGACGACATGCTCAGGCTTGCCGCTGAATTTCTGGCGTAGCACCGGGTCTTGTGTTGCCACGCCGACCGGGCAGGTGTTGAGGTGACATTTGCGCATCATGATGCAGCCCTCGACCACCAGCGGGGCGGTGGCAAAACCGAATTCATCAGCGCCCAGCAGCGCGCCAATCACCACGTCACGGCCCGTTTTCATCTGGCCGTCCGCCTGCACGCGAATGCGGCCACGCAGGCGGTTCAGCACCAGCGTTTGCTGCGTTTCAGCCAGGCCGATTTCCCATGGGCTGCCTGCGTGTTTGATGCTTGACCAAGGCGAAGCGCCTGTGCCGCCATCGTGTCCCGCAATCACGATATGGTCCGCCTTGGCTTTGGTCACGCCAGCGGCGATGGTGCCGACACCCACTTCACTGACCAGCTTGACGCTGATGCTGGCGCGCGGGTTGACGTTTTTCAAATCATGAATCAGCTGCGCCAGGTCTTCAATCGAATAAATGTCATGGTGCGGCGGCGGTGAAATCAGCCCCACGCCGGGCACTGAATAACGCAGCGCGCCAATGTATTCACTGACCTTGCCGCC
>JANMIH010000544.1:0-4516 GCA_031375685.1 Polaromonas sp.
CCAAAACCCCAAGGCGCCCACCAAGGCGGGAAAAGCCATAGCCCAATCAGGCTGACCGCAAGCAACGCGACTGCTGTGGCGATCGCTTGTGTACAAAACGCAAGGCTACTGTGCGGCGGTGCAACATACAGCCATCCAATAAAAAGGAGCGGCAAGAAAAGTTGAAGAGCAAAAATCAAGAGCATGGTGTTCACGACTCAGCCGGTTCTTGGTTGAGATTTCTGCCGCGATACCCCGCGAGCGATATGCAGCTGTCCTGCCGCAACAAGCGCCACTAGCATCCACAGCGCAACAGCAAAAGCGATTTGCCATACCAAGCCTTGGGCGAATGATGTTGCGGGGTAGAGAACGAACAGCCATCCCGTGTAGCTGGCGTGCATCAACACTGCAACAAACAGACTCTGCGTGCTTGCATAAACCCAGGTCATCAGCAGCCGGTATGCGGTCAGCGCTGCGAGATACAACACGGCGAACTGCAACAACCAGACAGTTCCAATGCTGTTGAAGTTTTGACGAAAGTCGACCAGCAGGTGCCAGATTGCCCATGTCAATCCAAGCGACAAGCCTGCCATGAACCAGTGCCGGCGCGCCAGCAGGCGCGGGGATGCGAAGCCTGTCCAGCCAATTTCTTCAAAGGTGCCGGCAATCAGGCCAATGGCGAAAAGCTGCCACTGGAAGCGGGGCGCGAATGCTGTATCGACAAACATCGATAAAGGCCACAGCACGGCAATCAATAACAAGGGCATCGTCAGCAGTGCTACTGCATACCAGCGCGTGTCAACCCGCCAATACAAACCAAGCAACTTTAAACGCCGCAGTCCCGCGCGGCCGCCAAGGGCAGCCGTCATGGCTAACCCGCCGACACTCGGCCCGAGCAGCATGGCCACGAAGATCAGGCCAGTGTCTAAAGGACGCAACTGATACAGATCGAAGCCACCGGCACCAACAACGGCCACGATACCTCCCCAACTGATGGCGTAGACCGCAGCGTAGTAGCCGAGCAAAGGGTGGCGCTGCAGCCAAGGCGCGCTAGTCATGGTGGGACGGCCCTGGCAAGCAACTTGACGATCTCTTCATTGACCTCGTCGTCATGTCCCACCCAGATGTGACCGCCATGATCAAAGCCAATAAACCTCGCGCCTTTGATCTGGCTTGCGGTGTACTGCGCACTGGCATAGGTGCCAAAACCGTCATCTCTCACACTGACAACTAGCGTCGGCGCACTAACCTTGTCGAGCGCGGCAGGGCCAAGGTTTTTGCCGAGAACCGAGTCACTGCGCAAGCCCGCAGCACGCTCGGAAACAGGAAGAATATGGTCTAGTATGGCGTTGATACGCGCGCGCTCCTTCGGGCTGGCGGCGCGCACTTGTGCTGGCGGTGTGGCCAGCACGTACTGGATGACTTGATCCCTTGCGACGTGAAGCCCAACCCAAAATAGAAAGTCTGAACCGATCAGCCGCATCAGCAGCGCCTCGGCCCACGGTGCCAACGGTTTGGCCGAATCTGCTGCCGTACTGGGTTTGTAGGCTAGCGGTACCAGAAGTACAAGGGCACTGACGCGGTCTGGATGTCGAATCGCCATTTGCAGTGCCGACGGGCCACCCGCTGAGCCACCCAGCACCGCCGCTTTATCAATACCCAGTGCATCCAGCAAACAGACATGCGCATCAGCCTGCGCTGCGGGTGAAGCATCCGCAGGCATGGGTGTGCGCAGGTAGCCAAAGCGTGACATGGCAATCACGCGAATGCCTCGCTCGGTCAGCTTGCCTGCAAACGCCATGCCCTGGTCATGCCCACCGCCGCTGCCGTGAACCATGAGCAGTGGAGTGCCTGTGCCTGATTCCTGGTATTCAATGGGTCCGCAGCGGGTGTTGACCAGTACGCTACCCTGAGCAGCTGCTGCGCTGGCTGCCTTGATGTCGCTGTGGAATCGCCATGCGATCCATAGGGCAACAACCACAAGCACGGTAGCGGTTGTAAAAAACCAGCCAGTACAGCGTTTCATGATGCGATGACTTCAATTGGAGAAGTGTCATCACGGCGAGCTAGCAGCCAAATTGCAGCTGCGACCACCAAACCGACCACAAACAGGTAAGGGCGTTGGTCAGCATCAGATGGCAGCACGGGCACGAGCAACGGCCAGCTGTTGGACGCCGTGTGCAGCACCAGAGCGGGCAGCACGCTGCCGTTGCTGCGGTTGTAAAGCCAGGAATAGAAAACCGATGTCGCCACAATCAACACAAAAAATAATGATATTGAGCCGTTGCTTTGTGTCGAATCGGCTACAAAAAACAGTGGCAAATGCCACACGCCCCAAACAGCGCCTAAAGCAAGACTGGCAGCGCGCCAGCCAAGTCTTTCTTGCAAGGCAGGCAGCGCAAAACCGCGCCAGCCCAGCTCTTCACCCAACGGGCCACCCACCATAAAAACCAAAAAGAAATTTGCAACGAACAGACCGGTATGACTGGCAGCTGGTGAGGGCGGCACGCTGCCACCCAGTGCCATGTGGGTGCCTGCGGCCAATGTCAATACCGCAAGAGGGGCTAAAAACGACAGTACCAGCCAGCCTGGGCTAACCCGCCAGCTCAAACAGCGCACCAGCCACGCCCCCAAACCCATCGGGCCACGGGTCATGGCTACGACTGCTGTTGCTGCCAGGCTAGGACCAAAACCGCCGAGAAAAAACAGTGTGCTTGAAGCGAAGTTTGACTCAGGCTTTACAACTGGTGCCAGCAGCCAGCATGTCCACGACCACCCAAAAGTCAGTACAAAGAAAATCGAGAGTCGCGTTGCTGGATTCATAATTTGATGTCAATCAATAGACCCGGCACTGTTAATTCAAAATGAATTGCATGGTCTAAACCGCGCGTCGCATGAATGACCAAAACATGGCAGCGCCCCCCGCCGTGAGCGCAATCGCTCCTACGATAGCCCATGTTATTGATGGGCCTTGAATTGGAGCGCAGTCTGCAAAACATAAGATGGGTCGAATGTGGGCAATGCCCAGTCCTTGGAGTAGCCAGAGAGCACCGAGAAGAGCGGTAACAAGCCCAACGCAAAATATAATTTTTTTCATTGAAACTCTCTACTCTGGATCGGCAAGACTTTTGGTTCCCGCCAGCACATCCGTCCGCATGATTTGCAGCATCTTCCCCGGCTCTTCAAACAAGGGGCTATGCGCTGACTTTGGGAAGGTGTAAAAGCCTTTGATTGGGGCATTTAGTTTGTCGAGGTAGGACTTGGCCAGTGGATAGGAGACGGTGTAGTCATACACACCATGAAAGAAGTAAACGGGAATGGAGAGCCGCGTCACCTGTTTTGCCAAGTCTGTTGACAGTTGCGTATGCCACAGACGGTTGTCAGAAGATACTTTGCCTCGCCACAGGTTAATTTTTTCGCCCAGTGTGTACTCGTGTATCAGCAGCGAAGGCAAGAGCAGGCCGAAGAAAATCGATTTCATGCTGTGCATGGTTCCAACGCCCAAGTCGTGCATTGCGGTGTCGCGAATCTTTAGGTACGACTCTGGCAGTGGCGGTGCACTGCCGACTGGCGATTTTTCGAGTCGCTGCACCATTTCTGTGTCGCCTTCAGCTTTGAAACGCTCAAGCATGTAGGCATATGCCAGCTTCTCAGACGCAAGCTGGTTGGACATCTGGGCCACGCCGATGTAGGCGTGGTAAAGCGCCGGCGCTTGGGCGGCAGCCTGTATGCCAATAAACGTACCACCAGAATGCCCCATGAGGTAAATCTTTTCCTGGCCGTAACGCACGCGCAGATAGTTGGTCAAGGCCAGCGTATCCAGCACAAGTTGCTTTGCATTGATTGACTGCAAACCAGCATCTGCGCTGTATGAGAGCCCTGACCCACGTTGCTCCCACCAGACCACGGTGAAGTCTTCGTCAAGTCCTGTTGGGTAACGCTGTGTGAGGAAATAGTCAGGCATGCCGCCATGCAGGTAAAGCAGAACCGGATTGCTGGTGTTCTTGCCCTTGATGAACATCCCCTGATCCACGCCATTGATGTAAACCTTGATTTTTTCTGAGATGCTGCCTGTCAACGTCCTGCCGCTACCGTCAAGAAAAGGTTTTGGCGTGCCTGGACTCAAGACCAGCAGGACACCCAGGACAACGAGCACTGATACAACCAACAGGGCGAAGAAGAAAACAATGAGAGTCAAGGTATCCCGATCCGGTTTGCCATTCATTGTTCGACCCGGCATGTCATGTAGCCTGCTGCTGTCGTGTAGCGGCTTTTGTATTTATGAGCAGCACCAGGCCCAACACGCCCGCAACTATCAAACCCAGATCGGCCTGAACATCAAAAGTAAACGCGGCCTGACTACCCACAAAGCACCACGCAATCGGCACCACAAACACGCTACGTGGATACGGCTTGACCAAAAAAGCCAACAGCCCAATCGTGAACAGTGTGGTGGGGCAGGGTAGGCCAAAGGTTGGGAAGGCAGGGTAACGGTGACCCATGAAGTAAGTCCACGCGGGGTAGATGAGAAATGCAA
>JANMIH010000579.1:0-3153 GCA_031375685.1 Polaromonas sp.
AAAGGCCGTGACCACTTTCAAGACCTCCTTCGTCGCGCCCGTCAAGCTTGCTACTGGCACCCACTGGCCGCCTTGCCGCGTCACCACAGCGGGCAACAACAACGCCAGTAAAAAAAGGATGTGGTCGTAACCAATCCAGATGTGCCAGACCCCTTCAACCACATACTGGCTGAAGGTTTGCCAGGTGCTGGGTGGCTGCAAAGCCAGGGTTTGGTCTGCTGACTCGGTGCTGAAAATCAGCGCTTGCGCTGCCTCGGGCACGCCCTTGGCTGCGGGCGCAATCCACTGCACCAGCCCGCGATGCGACGGGTCCACATCAAAAAACAGGCTGTAGCTGGCCTTGACGGGGCTGGCCAATGTGGGGCACTGCGCACTCAGGCTCAACACGGCGTACGTGCCGTCGCTGTGTTTGTCGAGCTGCATGGGGCTTGTGGTGGTGAACGCGCAGGGTTGGCCCGCTGCGGTCAATGCCAGGCGGCTGGTGGCCAGGCGGGTGATGTCGTCTGCGCGCTGGCGCACCTCGCCCCAGCTCAAGTCGCCATTGCCGTCGCGGTCAAGTTGCAGCACGTAGTCCAGGTCGCGCAGGGCGATGTCCCAGCGCACGGTGATGCTGTTGCTGCCGTCAGCAGCGCGCAGTGTCAGGTAGCTGTCACTGGGTTTGTGTGCCCAGGCGGCGCTTTGCAAAACAAGTAGAAACAAGAGCAGCCAGCGCTTCATTTCGTGCCTCCGGCTGTTGCGAGCTGCGCTGCAAGTTGCGACATGCTGGCGTCCTGGTAGCCGCTGCTGCGCAGCCAGTCGAGGGCGGGCTGTGCGTCTTTGGGTTGCTTGGCAGCCAGTGCGGCGCGCATCAGCACTTCTGCATCGCGTGGCTCTTTTTGCAGGGTGTAGTTTTTGCTGGCCAGCGCCAAGGCTTTGCTGGCGTTGCCTTCAATGTCCAGCTCAAAGCGCGCCGCCTCTTGCTCGTGCAGGCGGTCACCGCGCTGGTTGGCGGCCTGAAAGCGCTCACGTAGTTGCTTGGCCCAGTCATCGGCACGCGGGTCTTTGGCCGCACGGCCCGCCAGTGCCAGGCGCAGCAGCAAAATATCAGACCGCTCCCAGTCGGTGAGCAGCTGGATGACTTCAAGTGGCCTTTGGCTGGCGATTAAAAAATCTGCATACGCACCCAACAAAAACTGGTCTGTGACACCTTGTTTGAGGGCGGCCTTGAAGTAGTTTTCAGCCGCATCAAAACGTTGCAAGCGCCAGGCCATTTCGGCCAGACGGGTGTTTTGCCACAGCAGCAGTTCTGGCGCAGCTTGTGGAGCGGCCTTCACGGCGGTGGCCAGTGACTCAAAAGCGCCGTCGAGCTGCCCGGATGTGGCCTGGACATAGGCTGTGCATCCCGTGCCCACCAGGGGCTCGGCCAGCGGTGCGGCGCGGGTGCATTCGGCGGCGGCTTCTTTGTAACGGGCTTGCACCATGAAAATGGCACTGCGCCACAGCAACGGCTCGGGTGATGCTGGGTTCAGCTCGCTGGCTTTGGCCAGACTGGCAAGCGCGGGTTCAAACTCGTGGCTGAACTGCAGCAAGAGGCCGCGCACCATCGCATAGTCTGCGTTGTTGGGCGGGGCTTTTGCCAGCGGTGCCAGGGCGGCAGAGGCATAGCCCACATAGCGCGGGTCGCCTTGCGCCATGGCCAGGTCAAAGTAGCGCCAGGCGATTTCTACCCGCAAGGCCAGGTCATCTGGCCGTGCGGCAAGTTGTTTGCGCAGCGAATCAACGCGCCGGATGGCCGGGTCACTGGCGCGGCCCGGCAGGCGTTCAACCACTTCGGCGTCATGGGTGGGGGTGTACGGGGCAGCCAATGCGGGCGAACCAACACAGATCACAACGGCAGCCAGCACGGGCAGACTGGCGGCTTTAAAACAGGGGTAAATCAGCATGCCAGAAGTGTATCGGCTGGTCCGCAGCGACAGGCAGACCTTAAGATAAAGCCATGACCAAATCTTTGAAAGTTGCCGTGATGGGCGCAGGCGCTGTGGGCTGCTACTACGGCGGCATGCTGGCCCGGGCCGGGCACGATGTGGTGCTGATAGCCAGGGCGCAGCATGTACAGGCCATTGCCAGCGCAGGGCTGCGGCTGCAAACCCTGACATTTGATGAACAGGTACCTTTAAAAGCCAGCACAGACGCGAGCGCCGTACAGGCGGCAGACCTGGTTTTGTTTTGCGTCAAATCCAGCGACACAGAAATCGCTGGACGTTTGATACGGCCCTTTTTGCGCTCTGACGCGCTGGTCACGTGCCTGCAAAATGGGGTTGACAATGCCGACCGTCTGCGCGCTGTGTTGCCTGACCATCCGGTCAGTGCCGCTGTGGTGTATGTCGCCACTGAAATGGCTGGCCCCGGCCACGTCAAACACAAGGGGCGGGGCGACCTGGTGATCGAGCTATCAGCAGCCAGTGCCGCCGTGGCGAAGGCGTGGATTGCCGCTGGTGTGCCTACCGAAGTCTCAAACAATGTGCGCGGTGAGCTGTGGGCCAAGCTGATCCTTAACTGCGCCTACAACGCCGTGTCTGCCATCACCCAGTTGCCCTATGGCCAGACGGTTGCAGGGGTGGGTGTGCAAGACTTGATGCGGGACGTGGTGGGCGAATGCCTTGCCGTGGCTCAGGCTGAGGGGGTGCAGGTAGCAGGCGATGTGCATGCAGCAGTTGCCAGCCTGGCAGGCAGCATGCCGCTGCAAAAGTCATCCACCGCGCAAGACCTGGCACGCGGCAAACCGACCGAGATTGACTTCCTGAACGGTTTTATCGTGCAGCGTGGTCAAGCGCTGGGCATTGCTACACCTGCCAATCAGGTGCTGTGGGCGCTGGTCAAGCTGCTGGAAGGTAAAAAAAGCTGAAAAAAGGCCTGAAAGTGTCTTTTTTCAGTGCCAAATAGGCCTCAAGCCCAATCAATACGGGCGCAAGCAGCTAATGATTTGATAGCAACTGAAGGATCACCACCCAGTGCTTCGCATCGACGGGTGTGATCGACTGGCGGTTGCCCTTCTTTAAAACCAGCAGATCTGCCTATGCTGGCGTGGCGCGCAGCTCCGGCAGCGTCTGGTTGCGTGTTTTTTTGACAACCTGCACATCGACCAGCAGCCAACGCGGTTCGGCGGGTTTTGAT
>JANMIH010000581.1:0-2647 GCA_031375685.1 Polaromonas sp.
TTGGCAAGCGCATCATTGATGGCGTGTTGTTCCCGCTGCTGCTTTTGAGTCTGGCCTATGTTGCCAGCATGTTTTTGTTGCGGGTGTTTCCGCTGGCCGTGTTCAAGGTCGCGATTCCTGTTTTGGTGTCCTTGGCGGTCATTCGCCTGGGTGTGAAGGTGCTGCAAGTTGCGTTTAAAAATGTACCCTGGGTGCGGGCGCTGGAGCGCTCGATTTCCTGGTTAGCCTGGCTGGCCATGCTGCTCTGGGTCAGTGGCTTGCTGCCGGTGATCTTGGAAGAGCTGGACGACATCAAATGGAAGATGGGTGCCACCATGTTGTCCGTGCGCAACATGATTGAGGGCACACTGACGGCTGGCGTGATGATCTTGATCACGCTCTGGATATCGTCTGCCATTGAGGCGCGCTTGCTGCGCACGGCCACCGGCAGTGAGCTGTCATTGCGCAAGGCAGTCAGCAACGCCACGCGGGTGACGCTGGTGTTTATTGGTCTGCTGCTGGCCTTGTCAGCGGTGGGGATTGACCTGACGGCGCTGTCGGTTCTGGGTGGTGCGATTGGTGTGGGCGTGGGCTTTGGCCTGCAAAAGCTGGCGGCCAACTATGTGAGCGGTTTTGTCATGCTCGCCGAGCGCAGCGTGCGTATTGGCGACAACGTGCGCGTTGACAATTTTGAAGGCCGCATCACCGACATCAGGGCGCGCTACACGGTGATTCGGGCTTTGTCTGGGCGTGAATCCATCGTTCCCAACGAAATGTTCATCAGTAACCGGATTGAAAACCTGTCGCTGGCTGACTTGCGGGTGTTGCAATCGACCGTTGTGTCGGTCGGTTATGACAGTGATGTTGAATTGGTGATGCAGTTGCTCAACGATGCTGCGTTGGCGCAAGAGCGCGTGCTGAAAGACCCGGGCCCGACTGTCAACCTGACCAATTTTGGCCCCGATGGCCTGGAGTTCACCCTTAATTACTGGATGACGGACCCCGAAAACGGTCAGCAGAATTTGCGATCTTTGGTCAATCTTGCAGCTCTTGCTGCGCTGCGTGCCAACGGGATCGAAATTCCGTTTCCGCAGCGGGTGGTGCATACAAAATTTCAGCCCAATGCTGAACCCAAACTCGACACATCACCCTAAAGTTGCGCAAAAATAGAACGGTCGTTCTTTTTTCTGTAAACTAAGGTCGTTCCCTTGTCAAAAAGCCTCGAATTCAGGTCAAACGCATAGAATCAGCGGTTTACCTTTACGTTAACGTCAATCAACATTTACTGGAGCCCTCAATGAAGGTCTTGGTCCCTGTCAAACGAGTCGTCGATTACAACGTAAAAGTCCGCGTCAAATCTGATGGCACAGGCGTTGATATCGCCAACGTCAAGATGAGCATGAATCCGTTCGACGAGATCGCCATTGAAGAGGCCACGCGTCTGAAGGAAAAGGGCGCTGTCACTGAAGTCATCGCCGTGAGCTGCGGCGTGTTGCAGTGCCAGGAAACGCTGCGCACCGCGATGGCCATTGGCGCAGACCGAGCGATATTGGTCGAAACCTCTGAAGAACTGCAGCCACTGGCCGTGGCCAAACTGCTCAAAGCGCTGGTTGACAAGGAACAGCCGCAACTCGTGATTCTTGGCAAGCAGGCCATTGACGACGACTGCAACCAGACTGGGCAAATGCTGGCTGCCTTGCTGGGATGGCCTCAAGCCACGTTTGCCTCGAAGGTTGAAGTCGCTGATGGCGTAGCCAAAGTCACCCGGGAAGTCGATGGAGGTCTGGAGACTCTGTCGCTCACATTGCCAGCCATCATCACCACCGACTTGCGTCTGAATGAGCCGCGCTATGTCACGCTGCCTAACATCATGAAGGCCAAGAAAAAGCAGTTGGATAACTTCAAGCCTGAAGACCTGGGTGTTGACGTCAAGCCGCGCATCAAAACCCTCAAAGTCAGCGAGCCTCCCAAGCGCAGCGCGGGTATCAAGGTGGCTGATGTGGCCGCCCTGGTTGATAAATTGAAAAACGAAGCAAAGGTGATCTAAACATGTCCTCACTTGTCATAGCCGAACACGACAACACCAGCATCAAGCCGGCCACCCTGAACACCGTCACAGCAGCAGCCCAATGCGGCGGTGATATCCACATCTTGATAGCAGGTAAGGGCGCTGAAGGTGCTGCCAAAGCCGCGGCAAACATTGCTGGCGTTGCCAAAGTCATTCACGTCGATGGTGATCATTTTGCCCACGGCTTGGCTGAAAACATGGCGGCGCAGATTTTGTCGATTGCAGCCAGCTATTCGCACATCCTTTTCCCTGCAACAGCATCAGGCAAGAACATTGCCCCGCGGGTTGCCGCAGCACTGGATGTTGGCCAGATTTCAGACATCACCAAGGTCGATACACCTGACACCTTTGAGCGCCCCATCTATGCTGGCAACGCGATTGCCACGGTGCAAAGCCTGGACGCGACCAAAGTCATCACCGTGCGCACCACGGGGTTCGACCCTGCTGCACTCGGCGGCAGCGCTGCCATTGAAGTGCTGGCAGGCGTGGCCGACAGCGGCAAGACTACTTTCCTCAGTTCAGAAATTGCCAAACACGACCGGCCTGAATTGACTGCCGCCAAAATCATCGTATCCGGTGGTCGCGCCTTGGGTTCAGGTG
>JANMIH010000040.1:0-5300 GCA_031375685.1 Polaromonas sp.
AAATGACCTCCATATTGCAGCCGCCAGTCTCCCTCGATCCAGAAACAACAATAAGAAAAGCCAGCCGCCGAAGGGCTAACCACTCCCACCCAGCAAGACGTTTTAGACCAGCAAGACCGCAAAGAAAACGCCGGCAAACTGGATGACATCGAGCAGATCCGCCAAGAAAGCGAAGCTGGTGCAATCCAGTTCAGCTTAACCCAAGAAGAAGGACGGCAGGATACGACTGGTAGCCTGTTTGATGCACCCGAAGTTGCATCGGCCCCGGCCAAATCCCCCGAAGCCCTACGCGCAGAGGCCGACCTGCAAAACGCGCTGGCCGACCTCGTTGACATTTTTGGCGGCAACGCGCGCCTGAACATGATGCCCGAGCAGCAGCAAAAATTACTGCCCGTACTCGTCAAGCTGTTTGACGCGGCCTTCCGCATGGGGTACTACAAGTTCAAGGACGCGGCCAAGTTTGCACTGGACAAAATCCGTGCCGCGCTGGGTGACGAAGTGGCCGACAGTCTGACGCTGGATCAATTGCAGGGGGCATATATCAGCCTGGGCGCGCGTGAACACGCCGATTCAAAGCGCCGGGTTGTTGACGGGCCGGACGGCAAGAAAATGGCCGGATATTTCATTCGGGAAAAGCACCTAACGGACACCACTGACGGCGAAACGCCAGCTTTCAGCCGCAGCAGTGCCGACCAAACCGACACACCAGCCTTTAAAAAGTGGTTTGGCGATTCAAAAGTCGTTAATGCTGACGGCAAGCCGCTGGTGGTGTATCACGGAAGCGCCAAATCGTTTGATAAGTTCGCGCTGAACGTAGAGCGGAACACCGCAATGCCTAATGAGGCACAGGGTTTTTATTTTACAAAACAGCCAAGCGAAGCCGCTGTCTATGCAACCGACGAAAACGGTGACGTAGCTGATGGCGCTAACCTGATGCCTGTATATTTGCGCATCAACAACCCTTTTGTAGTTGAAGATGGCGACATCAAAAATCATCCTGCCTATATCTCCAAGGAAAGGCGTGCGAAGCTAGAAGCTGCTGGTTACGACGGAGTCATATACGGAGACGGAATTGAGTATGTCGCGTTCAAGTCTGAGCAGATCAAATCCGCCACAGGCAACAGCGGCACCTTCGACGGCACCAACCCGGACATTCGCTACAGCCGCACCACAGACCCAGTAGCAGCACAATCCACCCAAGCGGTGGAGCGCATCGTCCAGGGCATCACCTCCCGCTGGGCAAACGCGCCCGAGGTGGTGGTGGTGTACGACATGCAAGACCCCCGTATCCCGGCCAAGGTACGCGCCCAAGACCTGGAGCAGCGCAGCGGAGGTGCCAAAGGCGACCCTGAAGGCTTCTTTTTAGGTGGCAAAGCTTACATCCTGGCATCACAGGTCAGCAGTCAGAAAGACGTTGCCCGCGTGCTGTTCCATGAATCCCTCGGACATTTTGGCTTGCGCGGTGTGTTTGGTGAGCAACTCAAGCCCATTTTGCAGCAACTGTCTGGTTTGCGCCGGGCGCTGGTCATTGCCAAAGCCAGACAATATGGTGAAGTCGCCAAGGGCATAGACGTTAAAACCGCTACTGACGAACAGATGTGGGCGGCCATGAGCGAGCAGAACCGCCTGACATCAGCCGAGGAAGTGCTTGCCGAAATGGCACAAACACGCCCTGAAATGGGCTTTGTCAAACGCGCCATCGCCCTTATCCGTACTTGGCTGCGCCGCAATGTGCCGGGCTTCAAGAACATGGCGCTGACGGATGCTGACATAGTGGCTAACTACATCCTGCCTGCACGGGGCTGGGTGGAGCGGGGGCAGCAAGTCAGTGAGGTTGTCGTGTTCAATGGCAAGGAAATGCACAGCGCGCCTGAACCATCCTTCGTGCGCGGTGTGCCAGCATTCAACCGTGGTAAAGCTGAAGTGGAATTGTTGGGGGCTTCAATTGGGCCTGTATTTGACTGGTTTAAAAGGCTTGGGAATGGGGCGGGAACAGCGCAACAGGGATTAGCTGATGCTGTGTCTGCGCTGAATTTCGCCACAAACATTCAACCAATTTCAGACGTTGGGCTGGGCGACTTTACCCCTGCCGCCATCAACACTGGCACTGGCGCGCTGCACTTTAATCCGAACTTCAAGCTGACCAGGGCGCAATGGGCGCAGGTGATGGCGGAAGAGTTAATGCACTCAGTGGATTTGGTGGGGTTAAACACAACCATTTCGGCGGCTAGCGAACGGCTTGCAATTGGGATGGGGGACATTGCACTTGAAGCGGAAAAAGTATTTGCTTCTAAACGTGGCATTTCTGAGTATTTGAGTTATCCTTTGTCAGCGGTTTACGGCTTTAGCCCCGCGCGGCAGCAGGCAGAAATATTTGCACGGTTGGGCGTGCTTTACCATGGTGACCCCCAGCTCATGCAGAGGGAGTTATCAATAGCATACGAGGCTTTCCATGATCTTTTCGGCACGACATTACTCAGCCCTGAATCGCGTGTACTCAGAGACATTCGGTCAGCAGGTCCCACAAGAAGTGGCTCATCAAGCAGCCAGAACAGGCAAGGCGCCGGTTTTGATGGAGGCACTGAACACCGCAATCGAGTTCAACGATCCGATTCAGGATTGGAGCCCTTACGCGACCGGGTTGCAAGAATCTTCACGGCAGACAGAAGCGGCGCACTGATTGTTGATAAATCTCTGGGTTCTAGAGCGTCCGGTAGCAGCAACCCAGACATTCGTTTCAGCCGCAGCCTAACCAGCGCCCTAAACAACACCCAAGACCTGAAACTGCCCGCAGGCTACATCGTCAACGACTTCTTCAAAGGTGACGGCAAACTGCATTGGTGGTTTAAGAGCGTGGGCACCATGTACAACCTTGCGCAACGCAGCCCGGCCTTTAAAAAGGTGTTTGACGGCACGCAGGACTTTATCAACGACGTGTCGCGCTACGCCACCGAGGCGGCTGACCTTGCACCGTCTATCCTGCCCAAACTGGAATCATGGAAGGACTTGGCCAAGTCGTCCATATCTGCCGCTGACAATAAAGCCATTGCCGCGCCAATATTTGAGGGCACATTGGTATGGATGCGCGACGGTGCGGGCAAGCCTGTCAAGGCCAGCGTGATGGAGGAAGCCGCCGCCAAAATGGGCATTGAAGAAAAAGCGCAGCGCCTGTTCCGCGAAAACAAGATGACCGAAGGCCTGATGAAAATGTGGCAAGGCCTGCCAATGAACCAGTACGAAAAGCTGATCGCGGGCAAGTACGAGCGCGAGTTTTTAAAGCCGGGCATTGTGTTCACGACTGCCGAGCTTAAAAACCTGTTCAGCTTGACAGACGGCCAGGCGGCGCTGTACAACGAGTTCCGGGCGGCAACCGACGCGAGCCTGACCAGCATGGCCGTGGCCGACATGATCCGCTTTGGTGGCAAGGAGGTTGCGCCTATTCGTGACATTGTTTTGGCATCAAAGACACCAAACGAGGCTGCCGATACTCTGGCGCAGTACCTTCGGTCGATAGCTGATCTAAATCCAAAGCGCCGCGATGTCATTCTTGACACAGCAGAAAAAATGATCACTAAGGGCGACCAGATAACCGACCTGATGAGCCGTGGCTATGCGCCGCTGTCTCGCTTTGGCAGTTACTCGCTGGACGTGATGGACGACAAGGGCAACCGGGTGTACTTTGGCCTGTTTGAATCAAAAGCCGAAGCCAACAAAATGGGCAGGCAAATGCGCGCCAATTTCCCCGGCTCAGTTATCAGCCAGGGCACCATGAGCGACGAGGAATACAAACTGTTTGCAGGCTTGAGCCCGGAGACGCTTGAGATATTTGGGGAAATGCTAGGCCTTGAGTCTGGTGGCGATGATGCCAGTCACCAAGCCTTTCAGCAGTACCTGAAGCTGGCCAAGGCCAACCGCAGCGCCATGAAGCGCCTGATTCAGCGCAAGGGTATCGCGGGTTTCAGTGAGGACCCAGGCCGGGTGCTGGCAGGGTTTGTGTATTCAAACGCCCGCCAAACCTCTGCCGGGCTGCACATGGGCGGCATTACCGAGGCGGTGCGCGACATTCCCAAAGGGCAGGGCGAGCTGAAAGACGCCGCCATGCGGCTGTTTGAGTACGTCAAGAACCCGCAGGAAGAAGCGCAGCAGATACGCGGCCTGTTGTTTGCGCAGTACCTGGGCGGCTCGATTGCATCGGCGCTGATCAACTTGACGCAGCCGTTGAACGTGACCTTCCCGTGGCTCAGTCAGTACGGGGGTGCAGTCAAAGCCGCTGGGCAGATGAAAAACGCCATTCGGGACAGCATGAAGCGCGCCACTGGCGACAAAGCGCTGGACGCGGCCCTGAAGCAAGCCGAAGTTGACGGGATTGTCTCGCCTCAAGAGGTGTTCCAGTTGATGGCGCAGGCGCAAGGCAAGGCGACACTCAAGCCGGGCGACGGCACCACCACGGGCGATGCACTGGCCATGGGCGGCAATGCCGTGTCAAAGATGTCGCTGGCATGGGGCAAAGTGTTTGGTTTGGCCGAACAGTTCAATCGCCGGACAACCTTCATTGCCGCCTACCGAACCGCCATTGCACAAAACTTGGGCGACCCCGCCAAGTTTGCTGAGCGTGCGGTGAATGAAACCCAGTTTGTGTATAACAAGGGGGCGAAACCTCGCTGGGCGCGCGGTGCTGTTGGTGGTGTGCTGTTTACCTTCAAGAGCTACAGCATCAACTATGTCGAGCTGCTTTCCCGCATGGCCAGCAGTGGCCCCGAGGGTAAAAAAGCGGCTCTGCTTGCGCTGGGGATGCTGTTCCTGATGGCGGGATATGGCGGCTTGCCGTTTGCCGAGGACTTGGACGACATCGTGGACGGCGTGATGCAGCGGCTTGGCTACAACTTCAGCAGCAAGCAGTCCAAGCAGGAGTTCTTCACCGGAATTCTCGGTCAGGGCGGTGCGCAATTCGTTGAGCGAGGCATATCCGGTATCGCTGGCGTGCCGATTGACGTGTCTGGCCGCATGGGCATGGGCAACTTGATACCCAGCACCGGGCTGTTTACCAAAAAACAGGACTACGGGCGCGACATGCTGGAGATTGCAGGCCCGGCTGCCGACTTGGTAAAACGCACCTTTGAGGCCACTGGCAAGCTGGTAGACGGCAACGTACTGGGGCGCACCGGGGCGGTGGCCACAATGTCGCCAGTTGCAGTGCGAAACATGGTGCAGGCATTTGACATGGCCAACATGGGCATGTACCGTGACGTGACAGGCAAGAAAATCATCGACACAGACGGCTTTGACGTGCTGGCCAAGTC
>JANMIH010000046.1:0-6153 GCA_031375685.1 Polaromonas sp.
CCAGCTTGTCCAGGTAGTCTGCCCACTGTTGCATCATGGTGGTGCGGTGCTTCAGGTACTGGGTGCGGTTGTAAGCCCTGCCGTTTGCGTCTTTCACGGCATGGGCCAATTGCGCTTCAATCACCAGCGGGTCGATGTTCAATTCTTCTGCCAGCAGCGTGCGTGCCGTGGCTCTGAAACCATGCACGCTTTGCACTTCTGGCCCATAGCCAAGCGTCAGCAGTGCAGCGCGTAGCGTGTTGTCGCTGATAGGCCTGTCGTGGCTGCGTTCCCCGTGGAAAACCAGCGCGCCGTGCCCGGTCAGGGGCTGCAATTTGCGCAATATGGCCACGGCTTGCGTTGACAGTGGCACTTGGTGCGGATTGCCGTTTTGCTTGCCTTCTACGCTGCGCTTCATGCGGCTTGAAGGGATCGTCCACATAGCCGCGTCAAGGTCAAATTCAGCCCATGCCGCCGCCCGTAGTTCGCCCGGCCTTTGGAAAAGCAGCGGGGCCAGTTGCAGCGCCGCCCGCACAATTGGCCCGCCCTGATAGCCCCGAATCACGCGGATCAGTTTGCCAAGCATTAAAGGCTCTGTGATGGCCGCAAAGTGTTTGCCGTGGTGCGGCTTCAATGCGCCCCGAATATCGGCGCTAACGTCCCGCTGTGCCCGGCCTGTTGCTACGGCATAGCGCCACACCTGCCCTGCGGTGGTTAATACCCGGTGGGCTACATCCAGCGCGCCGCGTTCTTCTACCCTGCGCACGGTGGCCAGGAGCTCGATGGCTTCAATCTCCCCGATATGCCTTGACCCCAAAAATGGGAACAGGTCTTTTTCAAGATTGCGCTTTTCACGAATGGCGTAATGGCTGCTCCAGCTATCCAGCTTCATGGCGTACCACTCACGGGCAGTGGCTTCAAAGGTATCAGCCGCCGAGGTCAGGGCTTTGAGTTTTGCTACTTTGCGGGCTTGCATGGGGTCGCTGCCGTCTGACTTTTGCGACTTGGCATCATCGCGTGCCATGCGTGCCAGTTTCAGACTGACTGCCGGGTAGCTGCCCAGGGCCAACCTTTTCTCAAGCCCGCCGATACGGTACTTCCAGAACCAGCGTTTTGACCCTGCCGGGCTTACTTGCAGGTACAAGCCACCAGCATCAGCAAACCGGGCTTGCTTCTTGTCAGCAGGGCAAACCTCGTTTTTGCATTGGGCATCGGTCAGCATGGGGAACACCTCTTTTCATTGGGGAACACTGGCCTTCAACACTAAAAACGGGGGTACGTTCCCCCAAAATCAGTAAAAAGGTGTTTTGAACCCCCACATGTTCCCCCGTTTCGGCTTGGCAGTCAATAGTTGCCTTTATCCCTAGTTATCGCATAACCCTATGATTTACCAATGAAAAAGGCCTTTAAGAATCGCTCCTTAAAGGCCTTTAAACTGTCTGATGGTCGGTGTGAAAGGATTCGAACCTTCGACCCCTTGCACCCCATGCAAGTGCGCTACCAGGCTGCGCCACACACCGAAACTTCAATAATTATAGCTTGAGGGTTGCTGTGATTCAGTGCGCTGCACTGAGCAAATCACGAATTTCAAACAACTCGCGCCTGACGAGTTGAAGGCGTTGCTGCGCTGCTTGGCCATTGGGCAAATCATGCCCATCGTGTAAAGGCTCGCTGTCTTCAAAATCAGCAGAATCCGGAAAGTCAGCGAGCCCTGAATCGCCCGCATCGATGACGTCGATGCCATCGAGCATCACCTCGCCGTTGCGGCGCTTGTCCCCTTCAATCTGCACAATTTCGTGCAACTTGTTGCGAGCACCACTGATAGTGAAACCCTGGTCGTAGAGCAAATCACGGATTTTGCGAATCATCAACACTTCATGGTGCTGGTAGTAACGCCGGTTACCCCGCCTTTTCATGGGGCGTAACTGCGTAAACTCCTGCTCCCAATAACGGAGCACATGAGGTTTGACACCGCACAGATCGCTGACCTCACCTATGGTGAAGTAGCGTTTTGCCGGAATGGGTGGAAGGGAATTCTCCAATTAAATCAATGCGCTAAAGCCGAAACCTCTAAATTTACTCTAAGTGCAAATTTAGCGCAAAGGGTAACTGAGATTTTTTAAAATGTGTTGCGCCGTTACACAATTGACGTGCGCTTACGGTCTTGGATGGGTCAAAAACCTCAGGCAGAAGCCCCGGTGCCCTGAATTTGCTCTTTCAGCTTGTGGCTGGCATGAAAGGTCACGACGCGGCGAGCTTCAATTGGAACTAGTTCGCCGGTGCGCGGGTTGCGGCCAGGGCGTGGCGCCTTGGTGCGAATCTGGAAGTTGCCAAACCCGGAAATCTTCACATCAGAACCGTCCACCAGGCTGTCCGAGATCAGGTCAAAAAATGAATCAATCATGTCTTTGGATTCGCGCTTGTTCAGACCGATCTGGTCAAACAGCAAGTCCGCCAAATGTGCTTTGGTCAGCGCTGGGGTTTCCAGGCTTTCAATTGAAAATTCCATGTTTGCCCCTCGAATCTAGAACGTGTTTTTGTTGGTTATCTTTTGTTCAAGCCAGCTCAAACACGCTGGCGTGCCTGCAAGCGCTGGTGCAGCTCTGACAAAACCGCCTGAACAACTGTCTCAATCGTTTCTTCAGTCAGTGTAGCTGTCTCGCTGGACAGGACCAAGCGCACCGCCAGACTTTTCTCGCCAAGCTGCATGGAGGTATGACCGGGTTGTGGACTGTAAACATCAAACAGTACAGCGCTTTTGAGCAAACCTTGGGTCGCGGCTGCATGCACTGTGTCCATCAACGCAGCGTGGGTCACAGCCTCTGGCACGATGACGGCGATGTCCCGCTCTACAGGCTGAAGCTTGCTGACGGGCTGGAAACCCGGTACCGGG
Organism: Polaromonas sp.; assembly: GCA_031375685.1. GTDB lineage: Bacteria > Pseudomonadota > Gammaproteobacteria > Burkholderiales > Burkholderiaceae_C > Polaromonas. Next base: position 2,873 of record JANMIH010000046.1, read on the forward strand.
CGCTCAAGCACGGCGTTCAGGTCCAGCTCAAACAACACGGGTGCTTGTGCCAAGTCGTAGCTTTGTCGCCACTTGGGGTGCAGTTCGCCGACAAAACCGATGACTTTCCCGTGGACCATCACATGGGCACAGCGACCGGGATGCATCGCGGGATGCTCAGCTGGCTTGAAAACCGCTGGCAAGGGTGCTAACAAGGCCTCGATATCGCCTTTGACATCGAAAAAATCGACCGCTTTGGCGGGTTGATCCCACATCAATTCAGCGCGTGGCCCATAGGCCAGGCCAGCGACTCGCATGGGCTGGTCAAAGCCTGCCACGGTGGTGTCGGTGTTTTGGCTGGCTGCATCACGCAGAAACACGCGACCCAGCTCAAAGACATTGACACGCGCTGCCCTGCGGTCGAGGTTGAACTTCAAAACCTGCAGCAGCGAGCCCAGCAACGACGAGCGCATGACGCTCATCTGGCTGGCAATCGGGTTCAGCAGTTGGATGGGTTGGGAGTTGCCTGCCAGTTCATGCTCCCAGCGGGCCTCAACAAAGCTGAAATTGATGGTTTCCTGGTAGCCCAACGACGCAAGCGAACGGCGAACGGCGAACGGGCTGCGCTCGGATTCCTGCCGAAGTTTGGCGGTAATGGGTGCCAGTGGTGGCAACGCTGGCAGGTTGTCGTAACCTGTCAGGCGCACGACTTCTTCAATCAGGTCTTCTTCAATTTGCAGGTCAAAACGGTAGCTGGGGGGTGTCACAGTCAGAATACAGTCGCCTTCGGCCACCTGCAAACCGAGGCGACTGAGCGAGTCCAGGCATTGCGCTTGGGTCAAAGGCATGCCAATCACCTTGCTGGCTCTGGCAACACGCAAAGTAACGGGCTTGATCACTGGCATGCTGGCCTGCACGTCGTCTATCGGGCCGCAAGCTGTGGCTGTTGTGCCGCAAACATCAATGATCAGTTGCGTGATGCGCTCAATGTGTTCAACCGTGTTGCCTGGGTCAACACCTCGTTCAAACCGGTGGCCAGCATCGGTTGAAAAGTTAAAGCGGCGTGATCGACCGGCAATGGCTTTGGGCCACCAGAAGGCAGCTTCAACATAGACGTTTTTCGTATCGTCAGACACCGCCGTGGCATCACCACCCATGATGCCGGCGAGTGATTCGACCTGGGCTTCATCGGCAATCACGCCAACTTTTTCATCCACCGTGACGGTATTGCCATTCAGCAATTTGAGGCTTTCACCTGCCCTGCCCCAGCGCACGACCAGGCCGCCATGAATTTTGTCAAGATCAAAAATATGCGAAGGTCGGCCCAGTTCAAACATCACATAGTTTGAAATATCGACCAAGGCTGTAACGCTGCGCTGACCGCAGCGCGCCAGGCGATCCACCATCCATTGCGGGGTTTTGGCTTGCGGGTTGACGTTTTTAACCACCCGGCCTGAAAAGCGGCCACACAAATCAGATGCACTGATTTTGATGGGCAAGCGGGTTGGGTCGTTGACAGTGACTACCGGAAACACCTGTGCCTTGAGGGGCGCACCGGTTAATGCGGCGACCTCACGAGCAACACCGTACACGCTCAGGCAATGCGCCAGATTCGGCGTGAGCTTGAGGGTGAACAGCGTATCGTCGAGGTTTAAATAATCCCGGATGTCTCGGCCTAACGGCGCATCCGATGCGAGTTCTAGCAGCCCGCCATGGTCTTCCGACAATTTGAGTTCACGTGCTGAGCACAACATGCCCTGGCTTTCAACGCCGCGAAGTTGTCCGACCTTGATCAGAAAAGGTTTGCCGTCTTCGCCAGGCGGCAGTTCTGCGCCCACCATGGCACAAGGCACTTTGATGCCAACGCGGGCATTGGGTGCGCCACAAACGATGTGAAGCAAAGCACCCTGCCCCACGTCGACTTCACACACCTGCAATTTGTCAGCGTTTGGATGTTTGGAGGCGGACTTGATTTCACCGACCACGATTTTTGTAAAAGCTGGCGCGACTGGTTTGAGCTCTTCAACCTCCAGCCCGGCCATCGTCAAAGTGTCGGCCAGTTGCTGGGTGGTCAGGGGTGGGTTGCAAAATTCGCGCAACCAGGATTCTGGGAATTGCATGGCTTACCTTAAATGTTCAGCTTGAGAATGTTCAGTTTTGAAATTGCGACAAAAAGCGAATATCGCTATCAAAAAACAAGCGCAAGTCATTCACGCCATAACGCAGCATGGTCAGCCGGTCTGGCCCCATGCCAAAGGCAAAGCCGATGTATTTTTCAGGGTCCAGACCCATGTTGCGCACCACGTTAGGGTGAACTTGGCCAGAACCAGCGACTTCAAGCCACTTGCCCGCCAAGGGGCCGCTGGAAAATTGAATATCGATCTCTGCGCTCGGCTCCGTGAACGGGAAAAAGCTGGGCCTGAAACGCAACACCAGGTCATCACTCTCAAAAAACGTACGGCAAAAATCGGTGAACACAAATTTCAAGTCTTTGAAGCTGACGTTCTCGCCAATCCACAGGCCTTCGCACTGGTGGAACATCGGCGAATGCGTAGCATCGCTGTCGACACGGTAAGTGCGACCTGGCGCGATGACACGAATTTCAGGCAACGCGCCACCAGCGTCGATCAGGGCGCGGTGTTTTTTAACATGTTGCACCGCGTAGCGGATCTGCATCGGGCTGGTGTGGGTGCGCAGCAAATTGGGCGCTGCTTGAGTGCCGCCTTCGACATAAAAGGTGTCGTGCATCGAGCGTGCAGGATGGTCTTCAGGCGTGTTGAGCGCGGTGAAATTGAACCAGTCGGTTTCAATTTCAGGCCCTTGAGCCACGTCAAAACCCATTGAACCAAAGATTGCCTCGATGCGTTCCAGCGTCAGCGACACCGGGTGTAATCCGCCCTGGGTACGCTGGCGGCCAGGCAGGCTGACATCAAGTGCCTCAGCCTTGAGCTGCTTTTGCAATTCAGCCTCGGCCAGTGCCTGACGGCGATCAGTCAGAGCAGTTTCAATCGCCTGTTTGGCCAAATTAATGGCGGCACCGCGCGACTTTTTCTCATCGACGGACAGTTGCGCCATGCCCTTCATCAGCTCGGTGATGCGGCCTGTTTTGCCGAGAAAAAGCGCTTTGGCGTTTTCAAGATCGGCAGGCAATGCAGCGGCCGCAAATGCGGCTTTGGCGTCGGCAACAATGGTTTCTAAATCAATCATGCAGGCAAACCTAAAAACTTATCCAATAAAACAAAAAGGCCAGAGCCTTTTCAAGCCCTAGCCCTTTATTTTCTTGCGCAAGCAGCTATTGATTT
>JANMIH010000056.1:0-4605 GCA_031375685.1 Polaromonas sp.
CTGACATACCCGTCGACAAAACCACCATCGACGTAGAAGCCAAGAAACTTTGAGCTCCCACGCTTGTCACTTCGCGTATCACGCTGCTCCCCGAGAGAGCGTGCCTTGTTTGGGGTTGCCCTGCGCTGCAGCTTTTGACCAGGCATGATTGACCTTGGCATCTCCAAAATAGCATTGATCGGCGCAATCGCGCTGATCGTGATTGGCCCTGAAAAGCTGCCGCGCCTGGCGCGCACCATTGGCACGCTGCTCGGCAAGGCGCAGCGTTATGTGGCCGATGTCAAGCAAGAGGTCAACCGGTCGTTTGAGCTGGACGAGCTGAAAAAGATGAAAGAAACCGTCGAAGGTGCCGCCCGCGACGTTGAAAATTCCATCCAGACCAACGTCAGCGATTTTGAAAAGTCATGGGCTGATGCCACGGGTGAAGCGAGCTCAAGCAGCGATTTTCCAGACATGGTTGATTTCCCGGAATACAAACACCCTCAAAAGAAGTGGCGACTGAAAAAAAGCGCCACGCCGCAGTGGTACAAAGCCCGCTCAGGCACGCGTACCCGTACGCAGTCAGGCGCGGCGCGCGTGGCACGGTTCAGGCCAGTTAAATCCACTTAATTTTTTGTCGCTGGTCACGCCCAGCGTCTAGCGACTTGTAATCAAACCCATGTCAGACCCCAAGCAAGACAACACTGACGCCACAAAGCCTGATGAGCTGGCAGGCACCGAGCAGCCTTTTGTAGCGCACCTGATGGAGCTGCGCAACCGCATGATCTGGGCGGTGCTGGCCATCGGCATTGCGGCGGCTGGGCTGGCCATTTACCCCGGGCCGGGCGCGCTGTACGACCTCATGGCCGCGCCGCTGGTCGCCACCCTGCCCAAGGGTGCCACGCTAATTGCAACCAACGTGATCTCGCCGTTTATCGTGCCGATCAAAATCCTGTTCATGGCAGCCTTCATGATCGCTTTGCCCGTGGTGCTGTACCAGGTCTGGGCTTTTGTGGCGCCTGGTTTGTACTCGCATGAGAAAAAGCTCGTCATGCCGCTGGTCATCTCCAGCACACTGCTGTTTTTTATAGGCGTGGCCTTTTGCTATTTCGTGGTGTTTGGTCAGGTGTTCACCTTCATCCAGAGCTTTGCGCCCAAGTCAATCACGGCAGCGCCTGATATTGAAGAGTATTTGAATTTCGTCCTCGGCATGTTTCTGGCCTTTGGCCTGGCCTTTGAAGTCCCGATTGCCGTGATCTTGCTGGTCCGAATGGGCATTCTCAGCGTAGCGCAGTTGCGTGAATACCGTGGTTACTTTTGGGTCATAGCTGCCGTCGTGACGGCCTTGGTAACGCCGCCAGACGCTGGGTCGATGCTGATGCTGCTGGCCGTGGTGGGCGGGTTGTATGAAGTCGGCATCATTGCGGCGCAGCTTCTCGTCAAAAACACCAAGGCACCCGAGCCGTCGCCCGAGTCAGAAGCCGCCAAACCCTAGCGTTTGCCTGAATTTGAACCCCAAGAGGCCTTTTCTGGCCTTTGTTATGGGTGTTTTATGGCTTAAATCCAACAAATACGAGCGCAATCAGCTACTTTTTATATAGCAATCAAAAAATTAATTCTGGACCTTCGGCCGCTGCCTTTTGGCGGGTGTGACGATGATGTCACTCGTTTTACCGGCCCGCTGCACGCTCAAAGGTGCGGCAACTCCCGGCTTGAGCGCCGCCACCGCACCCAGTAGTTCTGTCACATTACCCACGGCTTTGCCATCCACAGCCGTGATCACATCGCCGGGTTTGATGCCGGCAAGACCTGCTGGGCCGTTTTGCAGCACGCCAGTGATGATCACGCCATCTTTGGTCTTGACATTGAACGTTTCCATCAGCTCAGCGTTGAGCTCTTGCGGCTCGACACCGATCCAGCCGCGTGTGACCTGGCCGTCTTTGACGATGCTCTCCAGCACCTGCTTGGCGGTGGATACGGGAATAGCAAAACCAATGCCCATCGAGCCGCCGGAGCGGGAGTAAATGGCGGTGTTGATGCCCATCAGCGCGCCCGTCGTGTCAACCAGCGCGCCGCCTGAATTGCCGGGGTTGATGGCTGCGTCGGTCTGGATAAAGTTCTCAAACGTGTTGATGCCCAGCCGGTTGCGGCCCAGTGCGCTGACGATGCCGCCCGTGACAGTTTGGCCCACGCCAAACGGGTTGCCAATGGCCATCACCTGGTCGCCGACTTGCAGTGAGTCGGAGTTGCCCAGCACAATCACGGGCAGCTTGTCGAGCTCGATTTTCAGTATTGCCAGGTCGGTTTCAGGGTCGGTGCCAATCACTTTGGCTTTGGCCTTGCGGGCGTCCAGCAGCACGACTTCAATCTCGTCTGCACCTTCAATCACATGGTTGTTGGTCAATATATAACCACTGGCGCTGATGATGACGCCGCTACCCAGCCCGCCTTGTGGCTCTTCACGGCCCTGGTCGCCGTAAAAAAACTTGAACCACGGGTCACCCGCGTGCGGGTTTTTGGTGGCGGCTTTGCTGGTGTTGATGCTGACGACGGCGGCAGAGGCTATTTTTGCGGCAGAGCTGAAACTGCCCACCGGCCCGATGCCGCGCTGCGCCGCGGGCGCTTCAATGACAGATACCGAATTCAGGGACGGCTGGCGATTCAGCCACTGCGGCTTGAGCGTCGCCACCACAAAAAACGCCGCCACCAGGACGGTGACGGTTTGGGAAAACAAAAGCCAGAATTTGCGCATGGTGTGCCGGTTGTGAAGGTGGCTGAAAGTGAGCTTGGTCTGGATATGAGGCTGGTCGCCGCAAAACCAATACTTGTGCATTTTGTCTTACAGCGTGCAAAAAACCAAATGGCGATAATCAAAAACACCTTCAAGGAGCATCGAATGAAAGCCCCCAACGTCCTGGCCACCATCGGCAACACCCCGCACATTCGCGTGAACCGTCTGTTTGGCGCAGCCTGCCAAACACACCAGATCTACATCAAGTCAGAGCGCAGCAACCCTGGCGGTTCGATCAAAGACCGCATTGCGCTGGCCATGGTCGAGGCGGCTGAACAGTCTGGCGTGCTCAAACCCGGCGCAACCATCATTGAACCGACATCCGGCAACACGGGCGTGGGCCTGGCGGTGGTGGCCGCTGTCAAGGGCTACAAACTGGTGCTGGTGATGCCCGACAGCATGAGCATCGAGCGCCGCCGCCTGATGTTGGCCTACGGTGCAAGTTTTGATTTGACCCCGCGTGAAAAAGGCATGAACGGCGCGATAGCCCGGGCCAAAGAGCTGGTAGCCCAGACCCCAGGCGCGTGGATGCCGCAGCAGTTTGAAAATCCGGCCAACATCGACATTCATGTGCGCACCACGGCTGAGGAGATATTGGCCGACTTCCCGAACGGCGTGGACTACCTGATCACTGGCGTCGGCACGGGCGGGCACTTGACGGGCGTGGCGCAGGTGCTCAAAGCCAAGTTCCCGAACACCAAGGTTTTTGCGGTCGAGCCTGCTGCATCGCCCGTGATCAGCGGCGGCAAGCCGTCGCCGCACCCGATTCAGGGCATTGGCGCTGGGTTTATTCCGGCTAATTTGCATGTTGATTTGCTTGACGGCGTGATTCAGGTCGAAGGCGATGCGGCGAAAGACTTTGCCCGGCGCAGCGCCACTGAAGAAGGCCTGCTGGTCGGTATTTCGTCGGGCGCGACATTGGCGGCGATGGCGCAAAAGCTGCCTGAGATTCCAGCGGGCAGCACGGTGCTGGGCTTTAATTACGACACGGGTGAGCGTTACCTGTCAGTTGAAGGATTCCTGCCTTGAACAGTGAACTGACCCCCACGATCCCCACTTCGTGTGGTTCTCTGCCCCCCGAGGGGGCGTGCCTTGCTAGGGGCGGCCCGTCGCTGCGGCGTTCTGAATTGTTAGCCGAGTTTGATGCGCTCTTGCAACCCGAGCGTTTCAAAGACTATGGCCCCAACGGCTTGCAGGTTGAAGGCAAAGCCGAGGTGCGCAAAATTGTCTCGGGCGTTACGGCCAGCCTGGCGCTGATTCAAGCGGCTGTGGCCGCGCAAGCCGATGCCATCTTCGTTCACCATGGCCTGTTCTGGCGCGGCCAGTCTGGCAAGGTGACGGGCTGGATGAAGCAGCGCCTGGCGTTGCTGCTCAAGCACGACATCAACCTGTACGCCTACCACTTGCCGCTGGACGCGCACCCCGAGCTGGGCAACAACGCGCAACTGGGTTTGCTGCTGGGTTTGACCGCTGCCGCACGCTTTGGCGATCAGAATCTGGGCTTCTTGGGCGGTAAAAACGATGGCGGCGGCTTCAAAGACGGTTTTGAGCTCTCGGAGCACGTTAAAAAGGTATTAAATCGACCTTTAACCCAAGAAATACGTGCGCAAGCAGCTATTAAAAATATAGCGTGGTGCAGCGGTGGAGCGCAAGGCTATTTTGAGGCGGCGATTGAAGCCGGGGCTGATGCGTCCATTACCGGCGAGATGTCAGAACCCCAGGCGCACTATGCTCGCGAGATGAACGTCAGCTTCATTGCCTGCGGGCACCATGCGTCTGAGCGCTACGGCGCGCCTGCCGTGGCGGCGCATGTCGCGGCCCAATTTGGCTTGGCG
>JANMIH010000060.1:0-1534 GCA_031375685.1 Polaromonas sp.
CAATCACTTAGCGGTGCTCCCAGCCCTGAAGAGCTGGAAGCCGCAGCGGCTGCCAATGAACATGAGGCCATCAGTGAGCTGGCCATCGCCCAGGCTGAAGTCGCCACGCTGCTTGCTAAAAACACCGAGCTGGCCGACAACTACCTGCGCGCCAAGGCAGAGAGCGAAAACTCCCGCCGCCGCGCTGATGAAGAGGTGAGCAAAGCGCGCAAGTTTGCGCTGGAGAGCTTTGCTGAGAGCCTGCTACCCGTAGCCGACAGCCTGGAAGCCGGTTTGAACCTGCCGAGTGCCACGCCCGAACAGATCAAAGAAGGTGCGGCGGCCACGCTCAAGCAGCTCAAAGCTGCGCTGGAGCGCAACCGCGTGATGCAAATTGACCCGCCAGCGGGCACCAAGTTTGACCCACACCAGCATCAGGCCATCAGCGTGGTGCCGTCGGACCAGGAAGCCAACACGGTGGTGACCGTGCTGCAAAAAGGCTACCTGATTGCAGACCGCGTGCTGCGCCCAGCTCTTGTGACAGTCAGCGCACCCAAATAAAGCTGACTTGAAATTCATCAAGCCAGCCACACCTTTTAAACATCTTAATTTTTGAACCGAACGGAGAACATCATGGGACGAATTATTGGCATCGACTTGGGTACGACAAATTCATGCGTATCCGTCATGGAAGGCAATGTGCCTAAAGTGATTGAAAACTCGGAAGGCGCGCGCACCACACCGTCCATCGTGGCCTACCAGGAAGACGGCGAAGTGCTGGTCGGTACATCGGCCAAGCGCCAGGCTGTGACCAACCCCAAAAACACGCTGTACGCCGTCAAGCGCTTGATTGGCCGCAAGTTCACTGAAAAAGAAGTGCAAAAAGACATCAGCCTGATGCCTTACGCCATCGTGGCTGCTGAAAACGGCGACGCCTGGGTGGAAGTGCGTGGCAAAAAAATGTCGGCCCAGCAGGTGTCGGCAGACATCTTGCGCAAGATGAAGAAAACCGCTGAAGATTACCTGGGCGAGCCCGTCACAGAAGCCGTCATCACCGTGCCTGCTTACTTCAACGACGCACAGCGCCAGGCCACCAAAGACGCAGGCCGCATTGCGGGCCTGGATGTCAAACGCATCATCAACGAGCCCACAGCAGCCGCGCTGGCTTTTGGCCTGGACAAACAGGAAAAAGGCGACCGCAAAATTGCCGTGTATGACCTGGGCGGTGGCACGTTTGACGTGTCCATCATCGAGATTGCCGATGTAGATGGCGAAAAGCAATTTGAAGTGCTGTCCACCAACGGCGACACCTTTTTGGGTGGCGAAGACTTTGACCAGCGCGTCATCGACTACATCGTGGCCGAGTTCAAGAAAGACAGCGGCATTGACCTGAGCAAAGACGTTGTTGCATTGCAGCGCCTGAAAGACTCGGCTGAAAAAGCCAAGATTGAACTGTCCAACAGCGCAGCGACCGAAGTCAACATCCCGTACATCGCTCATGACCCTGCCAGCGGTCCCAAGCATTTGCTGGTCAAGCTGAGCCGTGCCAAGCTGG
>JANMIH010000550.1:0-3106 GCA_031375685.1 Polaromonas sp.
GAGTTTGGGGCCGGTACTTTTCCAGATGGCCTGGCCTTTGATATTGAAGGCCACGTTTGGGTCATGAGCATTGTGAGCAATCGCTTGATTCGTGTTGCGCCTGACGGCGCGCAGACGGTCTGGCTGCAAGATGCTGACCCAGCGCACCTGGCCTGGGTTGAGGCGGCCTACCAGGCCAATGAGATGGGCCGGCCGCATCTTGATGGCGTGAAAAGCAAAGTGCTTAAAAATATTTCCAGCATTGCTTTTGGCGGGCCTGATTTGCGCACCGGTTACCTGGGCTGCCTGCTGGGTGATGCGCTGGCAACGCTGACCATGCCAGTGGCTGGGCACCCACCGGTTCACTGGCATTTTTAAAAACGGATCGAATCATGAAAAACCAAACCAGCGCACTCACTGATCAAACCTCAGACAGCGCCAGCATGGTCGATGGTGCGTACCAGGGCATGCGTCGAAGAATTTTGGACAACATTTGGGCGCCTGGTTATCAGGCGCTGGAGCAGGAAATTGCACTGCAATTGGGCATGAGCCGAACCCCTGTGCGTGAGGCGCTGATACGGCTCGCCAACGAAGGCCTGGTGGAGGTGATCCCCCGGCGCGGCATGCGTGTGCTGCCTGTGTCGGCCAACGACATGAAAGAAATTTACGAGATTTTGACGGCACTTGAAAGCATGGCCGCTGAGATGCTGGCGGCCCGCAAGCCGACAGATGCGGAGCTCAAGCCACTGGTCACCGCCACCAACGCCATGGCAAAAGCGCTTGCCAAAGACGACCTGGATGCCTGGGCGCAAGCCGATGAGAATTTTCATGAACGACTGGTCAGTCTGGCAGGTAACAAGATGCTGGCTGATGCCGTCTTCAGCTACTGGGACCGCGCGCACCGCGCGCGCATGTTTTCGCTCCGGCTGCGCCCAAAACCTGTCAACTCCACGCAAGAACACATGGCCCTGGTCGATCGCTTGCGCGCGGGTGACGCCAGTGGTGCTGCTGCCGTGAACAGAGAACACCGCCAGCGCGCCAGCCGCGAACTGCTGGTCATTTTTGAGCGTTTTCGCTTGCAACAAATGTAGGCCTGCGAGCCAACTTTCAAACCTAACAACAAGCAGAAAAGATGAAACCCTCGTACCACATTGCAGTTTTGCCCGGTGACGGTATTGGCAAAGAAGTCATGGCCGCCGCTGGCCAAGTGCTGCAAGCCGTGACGCAACGCATTGGCGTTGGCTTTGCACTCGACCACCAATTGGCCGGTGCGCAGCACTACCTTGACAGCGGGGTGGCCTTGCCAGAGAGCACTCTCAAGGTGTGCGATCAGGCGGACGCCATTTTGTTTGGAGCGATGGGTTTGCCGCACGTGCGAGGCTCTGACGGGACTGAAATCATTCCCCAGCTTGATTTGCGTTTTCATTTTGATTTGTATGCGGGTGTGCGGCCAATTCGTACTTTTAAAGGTCTGCCCACGCCATTGGCCAGCCCCAAAGCCTGCGAGATTGATTTTGTGCTGGTGCGTGAAAGCACCGAGGGTCTGTTTTATGCCCGTGGCCGGGGTGATGTGCGGGGCGATGAAGCCGTCTACGACACGATGAAAATTACCCGCAAAGGCACAGCACGCATTTGCGAGTTTGCATTTAATTTGGCTGAGCGTCGAGCCATGCTCAAAGGCCGTCCTGCGCGCGTCACCAATGTTGACAAGGCTAACGTCTTTGCGTCAATGGCATTTTGGCGCAAGATTTTTGAAGAGTCAGCGGCTCGCCACCCAGACGTGGCATCTGACAGTGCCTATGTTGACGCCATGGCATTGAATCTGGTCATGAAGCCCTGGGCTTATGACGTGATGGTCACGGAAAACATGTTTGGCGATATCTTGTCTGACCTGATTGCCGCGCTGGTTGGCGGTATGGGCATGGCCCCGTCGGGCGACATTGGCGACAGGCATGCCCTGTTTCAGCCCGCGCACGGCACAGCGCCTGACATTGCAGGCCAGGGCAAGGCCAACCCCACAGCAATGATTTTGTCTGCCGCCATGATGCTGGACTGGCTGGCTGACCGCCACGGCGACACACGTCTGGCAGAGGGCGCAGCCCTGCTAGATGCAGCGGTGGAGCAGGTATTTGCCAGCGGTGCGGTGCGGCCCATTGAATTTGGCGGTACGCACGGTACAGCAGCGATTACCAGTGCAGTCATCAGCGCACTGAAAAAGGCTGCCTGAGATGTCAGTCTTGATGCCGCTCGCTGTCCGCCAAAAAATTGCGGTCGTGGGCGCGGGCTTTTTCAGCCAGTTTCATCTGGAAGGCTGGCATGCGATGCCACACGTTGAACTGGTCGGTTTGTGTGATGCAGATCTTGATCGAGCCACTGCCATGGCCAAGCGATTTGACGTTTCACAAGTGTTTAGCGACGTGGCACACATGCTGGATGCAACGCAACCTGACCTGGTGGATGTGGTCACGCCGCCCGCCAGCCATGAGCAGGTTTTGAGGACTGCGTTTGAGCGCCAGCTTCCCGTGATTTGCCAGAAACCATTCGGGCTGGACTACGCCCAGGCCGTGGCCATGACAGAGCAGGCAGCGCTTGCAGGCGTGCCCTTGATCGTGCATGAAAACTTTCGCTTCATGCCCTGGTTTCGCGAAGCCCGCCGGTTGATCGACACCGGCGTGCTGGGTGCGTTGCACGGCATCAGCTTTCGTTTGCGGCCAGGTGACGGGCAGGGCGCGAATGCGTACCTGGACCGTCAGCCGTATTTCCAGACCATGCCGCGCCTGCTGGTGGTGGAAACCGCCATCCATTTGATTGACACCTTTCGCTATCTAGCAGGTGAAGTCGATGCGGTGTACGCCCGTCTGCGGCAATTGAACCCGGCCATCCAGGGTGAAGACGCAGGCCTGATTACTTTTGAGTTTGCCAATGGTGCTGCCGGGCTGTTTGACGGCAATCGCCTGAACGACCATGTGGCCAGCAACCCGCGCCGCACCATGGGTGAGATGTGGCTTGAAGGTGCGAACGGTGTGCTGCGCCTGGATGGTGAAGCCCGGCTGTGGTTTAAGCCGCATCACGGCGCTGAAGCTCAACATGTGTACGCATCGGGGTCTGACTTGAGCTTTGGCGGTGG
>JANMIH010000167.1:0-1706 GCA_031375685.1 Polaromonas sp.
CAAGATTGATGAGGCCAAAGCGCGCGGTGAGTTTATATACAACCCGTTCAGCCTGACGCCTGAAGCGCCCGAGCCGCTGGAGCGCCTGCCACACATCGTGGTGGTCATCGACGAGCTGGCCGATTTGATGATGGTAGTGGGCAAGAAGATCGAAGAGTTGATTGCCCGCCTCGCGCAAAAGGCCCGCGCTGCGGGTATCCACCTGATTCTGGCCACGCAGCGCCCCAGTGTGGATGTGATCACCGGGCTGATCAAGGCCAACATTCCAACGCGCTTGTCGTTTCAGGTCAGCAGCAAAATCGACAGCCGCACCATCCTCGATCAGATGGGCGCAGAAGCTCTGCTGGGGATGGGTGACATGCTGTACATGCCCAGCGGTACGGGTTTTCCAATTCGGGTACATGGCGCTTTTGTCAGCGACGACGAAGTGCATCGGGTGGTTGCGTATTTAAAAGAACAAGGCGAGCCGAATTACATTGATGGAATCCTTGAAGGCGGCGTGGTCGATGGTGAGGGCGGTGACCTGGGAGGTGACTTGTCTGAGGCAGGTGGCGATAAAGACCCCATGTATGACCAGGCCGTTGAGATTGTTTTGAAGAACCGCAAGGCTTCGATTTCACTGGTTCAACGACATTTGAAAATTGGCTATAACCGTTCAGCCCGCATGCTCGAAGAGATGGAAAAAGCGGGCCTTATCAGCGCCATGTCAGGCAGCGGTCAGCGCGAAATTCTTGTCCCTGCACGGGCTGAATGACGACACGCTGCGCTGCCTCTTAATGCGACACTTTTACGATGACCAAATTCAAAACCTCTGACTTTTCAAAGCTTTTATTAGGATCGTTTTTTGCTATTATTTCAATAGCTGCTTGCGCTCAGGAACAGGGCGCTACAGCCCTAAAAGACCTTGAAAATTTCGTCAAAAACACCAAAAGTGGTCGTGCGGCCTTCACCCAGGTTGTCACCAGCCCCGCCAAAGACGGCCAAACGCCCAAGATCAAAACGTCAACGGGTACGTTTGAGTTTTTGCGGCCCAATCGCTTCAAGTTTTTGTACAAAAAACCGTTCGAACAAGCCATTGTGTCTGACGGTCAAGCCCTGTGGCTGCATGATGTGGATTTGAACCAGGTCACAGCGCGCAAACTGGCGCAAGTACTCAATGGCACGCCCGCTGCTGTGATTGCTGCAGCGGCTGACTTGAAGGGATTGCAGGCAGACTTCACTTTGACCGCGCTGCCCGAAAAAGCAGGCTTGCAGTGGGTCAAAGCCGTCCCCAAAACCAAAGACGGCCAACTGCAAAGCATCACGGTCGGCACAAAAGCCACGGACAAGGGCACTGAGCTTGCGATATTGGAAATTCTCGACAGTTTTGGCCAGCTTTCCGTCATGACTTTCAGCGCCTTTGAGGTCAATCCAAGTCTCTCCGCAGCCAGCTTTCAGTTCAAGCCGCCAGCGGGTGCGGATGTCAGCCGTCAATAACTCTGCGCTACGGCCATGGGTGCTGCCAATAAAATAAACATGCCGCTGGCCGAGCGCCTGCGGCCAAAAATTTTGGGCGAGGTGATTGGACAGCAGCATTTGCTCGGCGAAGGCATGCCGCTTCGCATCGCCTTTGAATCAGGCCAGCCGCACAGCTGCATTTTGTGGGGCCCGCCGGGTGTCGGTAAAACGACCATCGCCCGGCTGATGGATCTTTATGCGATGTCCGA
>JANMIH010000186.1:0-4920 GCA_031375685.1 Polaromonas sp.
GCGGTGTTTATCCCGCTGCTGTTCATGGGTGGGCAGGTGGGGCGCTTGTTTCGTGAATTTGCGGTCACGCTGTCTGTGGCGGTGATGATCTCCTTAGTCATATCGCTGACCACCACGCCGATGATGTGCGCTTGGTTATTGAAGCCGCACAGTCAAAAGAGGCAAGGCTTTGTAGCCCGCTGGTTCGACAACGGTTTCAAGCGCGTGCTGCATGGCTATGAGATCAGCCTGGACTGGGCGCTGCACATGCGCTGGCTGATCATGTTGATTCTGGTGGCGGTGATTGGGATGAATGTGTATCTGTTCATCAAAATCCCCAAAGGGTTCTTTCCTCAGCAGGACACCGGGCAAATCAATGGCGGCTTGCGGGCTGACCAGAGCATTTCGTTTCAGGCCATGCAAGCCAAGCTCAAAGAGCTGGCCGATATTGTGCGGGCAGACCCAGCGGTGGACACGGTGGTTGCATTTACGGGTGGCGGCAGGGCAGGCGGTGGTTTCATGTTCATCAACCTCAAGCCGCTGGGTAAAAGGCCATTAACGGCGGACGGGCAAGCGGTAGGCGGCCAGGCCGTGATTGCGCGGTTGCGCCCGCAACTCGCACGTGTCACGGGCATCAGTTTGTTTTTAGGCACGGTGCAAGACTTGCGTGGCGGCGGGCGTTCGAGTAATTCAACCTATCAGTACACCTTAAAAAGCGACAACATCGCTGATCTGCGCAAATGGGCGACACGCCTGGCCGATCAGATGAAGAACCAGGACGCACTGACTGATGTGGATACCGACCAGCAGGAAAACGGCGTCGAGGCCATGGTCACGGTTGACAAAGACACCGCATCGCGTCTGGGCATCACCTCGCGGGATGTTGACAATGCGCTTTACAACGGTTTTGGCCAGCGGCAGGTGGCCACGATTTATGGCGACATTAACCAGTACAAAGTCATCATGGAAGTCGCGCCGCGTTACCGGCAAAGCCCCGAGGCGCTCAAAGACATTTACGTGCCGGCTCGGGCGGCGGGGGTCGGCGTGGCCAATGCATCCAGCCTGGTGAACCCGGCACTGCGCGATCAATCCACAGGCCAGGCTCTGAGCAGCACCGGCAGCACCATGGTGCCGCTGTCGGCGATTGCCAAATTCTCTGAAAGCGCCAAGGCATCCAGTGTCAACCATCAGGATGGCGAGCTGGCCACCACCGTGTCATACAACCTTGCCGAGGGCTTTACGCTGAGCCAAGGCCAGGATGCCGTCAAACAGGCCGAATCCGAAATAGCCCTGCCCAACAACGTGCGCGGCAGCTTTCAGGGCACGGCTCGCACTGCGCAAGAGTCACAAGGCCAGCAACCGCTGCTGATACTGGCCGCGCTGGTCGTGATCTACATCGTGCTGGGTATTTTGTATGAGAGTCTGGTGCATCCCATCACCGTGCTGTCAACGCTGCCATCGGCCGGCGTGGGCGCGGTGCTGGCTTTGATGATTTACAAGCTCGACTTTTCCATCATTGCACTGATTGGCGTTTTCTTGCTGATTGGCATCGTCAAGAAAAATGCCATTTTGATCATTGACTTTGCGATTGATGCGCAGCGATCACGGGGGATAAGTGCCACCGATGCTGTTCGGGAAGCTTGCCTGTTGCGGTTTCGCCCCATCCTCATGACCACACTGGCCGCCATACTCGGCGCGCTGCCGCTGGCCATTGGCTTTGGTGAGGGTGCCGAGCTGCGCCGGCCACTGGGAATCGCGATCATTGGCGGGTTGATTGCCAGCCAACTGCTGACCTTGCTGACCACGCCGGTGGTGTATGTGCTGATGGACAAGCTGCGCAGGCGCGGTGCGCATGAACTGCATTTGGCCAGGGCTACTTCCTGAAAGGGTGACTATGCAACTTGATGATTTGAAACCTGTTCTTCCGTTTGCGCTGGCATTGCTCATCACAGGCTGCGCCGTCGGCCCTGAATACGTGCGACCTGGCGTACCGGAAGTCAGTACTTACAAAGAAGCCGGCGATTGGGTCAGGGCAGCCCCGGCAGATGCACTGGAGCGCGGGCCGTGGTGGCAACTCTTCAATGACCCGGTGCTCAATGACCTGGCGGCGAGGGTGGACGTGTCCAACCAGAATGTCGCTGCCGCAGTAGCTGCCTACGCACAGGCCAGAGCTTTGGTGGCCGAACAGCGGGCCGGGCTGTTTCCGTCTGTAACATTAGGTGGTGGTGCAACCCGTTCAGGCAACGGCGGCGGTACGGCCAACGCCAACAACAATACCGCCACGGGCAACCGCAGCAATACCAACTACCAGGCCAGCCTGGGCGCGGCTTGGGAGCCCGATGTGTGGGGCCGCCTGCAAAGTGTGGCCAATGGCGCGGCAGCCACGGCCGCCGCAAGCGCGGCAGACCTGGCGACTGCCCGGTTATCAGCGCAGGGTGAACTGGCTGTGAATTACCTGTCACTGCGCCAGCAAGACGCCCAGCAGGCCTTGCTGGCCAGCACACTCGCAGGCTACGCGCGTGCGCTTGAGATCACGCAAAACCGCTACACCGCAGGCATTGTTGCCAAGACCGATGTGCTGCAGGCGCAAACCCAGTTGGCCAACGCCAAGGCCGATGAAGCTGGTCTGCAACGGACACGAGCGCAACTGGAACACGCCATTGCCGTACTGGTTGGCCAGGCACCGGGTAACTTCACATTGGCGGCTGTCCCTGATTACAAGCCCACCGTGCCTGACGTTCCGGTCGGCGTGCCGTCAACCCTGCTGCAGCGCAGGCCAGACATTGCCGCCGCCGAGCGCCGCGTGGCCAACGCCAACGAGCAAATTGGTGTGGCCAAAGCGGCTTACTATCCAAGCCTGAGTTTGAACGCATCTCTGGGCACAGCAGCCAGCCGCGTGGCTGACCTGTTCAGCGCACCTGCGGCGGTGTGGTCGCTGGGTTTGTCGGCGGCGCAAGTGCTGTTCAAGGGTGGCGCGCTGGATGCCCGGCTTGACGGCGCTACCGCTGCACACACGCAGGCCGTAGCGCGCTATCGCCAGGTCGTGCTCACAGCTTTTCAAAATGTCGAGGATCAATTGTCAGCCAGTCGGGTTTTGCAAGTGCAGCAAGCCCTGCGCGCCCAGGCATCGAGTGCCGCTGACCAGGTCGAGCAACAGGTGTTGAACCGCTACCGCAGTGGGCAGGTGGGCTATACCGAAGTCATCACCGCGCAAACCACCGCCTTGAACGCCCGGCGCGCGCTGGTGCAAATCACGGCAGACCGCCAGACGACCGCCGTGGCGCTGATTCAGTCGCTTGGAGGGGGCTGGCGCGCTGATCAGTAGGCAGCTAGACGCTATTTAAAATGTAGCTGCTTGCACAATTTTAATTGGATCACAGCTCATTTGCCATTAATCCCCAGCAGCTCGACCTCAAAGACCAGCGTCGCATTCGGCGGTATCACGCCGCCTGCGCCGCGCTGGCCGTAGGCGATGGCTGATGGGCATGTTAGCTTGGCTTTGCCGCCCGTTTTCATCAACTGCACGCCTTCTGTCCAGCAGGGAATGACACCGTTCAACGGGAACTCGGTCGGCTCATTGCGTTTGTAAGAGCTGTCGAACTCTTTGCCATCCGGGAATGTGCCTTTGTAATGCACCTTCACGCGGTCTGAGGCCGCAGGGCTGCTGCCCGTGCCGTCTTTTAATGACCGGTACACCAGCCCGCTTTTGGTGACCTGTGCGCCAGCCTCCTTGGCTGCGGCGGCCAGCACAGCATCCGTTTGTGCCCAACTCATGGT
This sequence comes from Polaromonas sp., assembly GCA_031375685.1. Lineage (GTDB taxonomy): Bacteria > Pseudomonadota > Gammaproteobacteria > Burkholderiales > Burkholderiaceae_C > Polaromonas. The sequence continues at coordinate 3,757 of JANMIH010000186.1, forward strand.
GGCCAACAGGGTAAAAGTTGCGGCTATAAACGTGGAACGCATGTAACTCCTTTGGGGTTTCAATATCGACAGGTTATTCTCCTACAAACTGCGCCGCCCATGAGCTACGCCCTTGTTATAAAGTCGTGTTACTTTAAGCAATGCACAGTTCTCCAACAACAATCAACACACATCAAATGGCTCTCATCACCTACCTTGTTGAAGACAGCGCCACGATCCGTGAAAACTTGATTTCCACACTGGAAGAAATAGCACCGGTCAAAGTGGTGGGTTTTGCTGAAAGCGAAGACGAAGCAAGTCTGTGGTTGTCCGCGCATGACGGGGAATGGCAACTTGCGATTATCGATTTGTTCCTCAAAGAAGGCAGCGGGCTGGGCGTGCTCAAAGGCTGCCAAAACCGCCGCGCTGACCAAAAGGTTGTGGTGCTGACAAACTACGCTACCCGTGACATTCGCAAGCGCTGTGCTGAACTGGGATCAGACGCTGTATTTGACAAGTCTAATGAGCTGGACGAATTGCTTGACTACTGCATGCATGCAACAGCACGCAAAGACCTGCATTAAACCGAGATTGTCCATTAGGCGGCACGTCGTGCCTACGTGGTGCCTGGCGCACGATTTGCGGCCATTTCGCGTCTTCCTTCGTCGGCAATAGCGGGGCTATTGCCTCCTCACGAAGCCACAAATTGACTCGCAACTCGCCTGGCCATGCACGCACGTCCTAATGAACAATTTCGGTTAAAGACATGCCGCTGTAGTCATGGCAGGCGTTGAAGCGGCTCATAGCAGGCTTGCAAACTGGCAGATGTTCATCCGGGATTCGACAGCTAGCCCCTGCACGCGAAAGCGGATTGACGGCTGGCAAAGTACCGCCAATGATTAGCCCGCCCTGCGAACCATATGGACTTGGAAACCGGGGTCACGGCGCTTTTCGCCGCAGCCCACACCACGTGAGCTCCCCCAGAGGGTCATGCCGCATGCTTCTTAGAAAAAACTAATCCTGCCATTGCCAAAACAAAGCAATAGCCTGAATCCGTGAGCCGATAGCCCACCCGCCCGATATTCATTTGAATTTCTCGTTGAAATCCAATTTCGTTTCAAATTTTGTCTGTCGCCATGCATCGAGTTCCTCAAACCACACGATGCGTGCACCGTCGCACACAGT
>JANMIH010000212.1:0-3993 GCA_031375685.1 Polaromonas sp.
CTCGCAACACCGCCAGGGCTTTGATGTATCGAAGTGTGTCAACTTCGGTGACGATGCACCGTGTGTGCGTTCCCGTGCGCGTGTCTCCCTAAAATCGCCCGTTCACCCAAAGGCCAAGCCCCCATGCAAACCCCACGCAAGCTCTTCGTTACCACCGCCCTACCCTACGCCAACGGCAAATTCCACATCGGCCACATGATGGAATACATCCAGGCCGATATTTGGGTGCGGTTTCAACGCATGCAGGGCAACCAGGTCAACTTTGTAGGGGCAGACGACGCGCACGGTGCGCCCATCATGATTGCAGCTGAAAAGGCAGGTGTCTCGCCGCAACAGTTTGTAGCCGACATTGCAGCGGGTCGCAAAGAATACCTGGACGGTTTTCACATCAAGTTTGACAACTGGAGCTCCACCGATTCGCCAGAGAATCATGAACTGGCCCGGCAAATTTACCGTGACCTCAAGGCTAATGACCTGATTGATGTCAAGACGATTGAGCAGTTCTTTGACCCTGAAAAGAACATGTTTTTACCCGACCGCTATATCAAGGGCACCTGCCCCAAATGCGGTACCAAAGACCAGTACGGCGACAACTGCGAAAACTGCGGCGCGGTGTATGCGCCGACTGATTTGATCAAGCCGTATTCCGCCTTGTCAGGGGCTACGCCAGTTCTTAAAAGCTCCGAGCATTTTTTCTTTAAATTGTCGGACCCACGTTGTGCTGAGTTTCTCTACCAATGGGTTTCCGGCTTAGACACCGACGGAAATCGACGGCTTCAAGCGAAGGTAGCTAACAAGGTTAAGGAATGGTTTTCCAAACGTCAAAACCCAGATGGAACCAAAAGCGAGGGTTTAGGCGACTGGGACATTAGCCGGGATGCGCCCTACTTTGGCATTGAAATCCCCGATGCACCTGGCAAGTATTTTTATGTCTGGCTGGACGCGCCTGTGGGATACCTGGCCTCGCTCAAAAACCTGCTCGGCAAACGGGGCGAAGACTACGACGCCTACATGTCGAACCCAGCGCTGGAGCAGTACCACTTCATTGGCAAAGACATTGTGACCTTTCACACGCTGTTCTGGCCCGCCATGTTGCATTTCAGCGGCCGCAAAACACCGAACAAGATTTTCGTGCATGGTTTCTTGACTGTTAACAACGGCGAAAAAATGAGTAAAAGTCGAGGTACCGGCCTGGACCCACTCAAATACCTGAGCCTGGGCATGAACCCGGAGTGGCTGCGCTATTACCTGGCTGCGAAGTTGAGCGCAACAAATGAAGACATTGACTTCAATGCGGATGACTTTATGGCTCGGGTGAATTCGGATTTGATTGGCAAGTATGTGAATATTGCTAGTCGGACAGCAGGCTTTATTTCAAAACGGTTTGCAGGGGTTTTGGCGACGGGTTATGAAAATCACCCGCGTGAGTCACAAGCTATGACTCGCTTTGCTGACTTTCTCCCTGACATCAGGAGAGATCTTGAAAGGAGAGAGTTTTCCAAAGCACTCAAACTTATCATGTTGCTAGCTGACGATGCCAATTTCTACATCGCAGACGAGAAGCCGTGGGAGCTAGCCAAAAATGCCGCAAATACCGATCATCTCCACCGCGTGTGTTCATTCAGCTTGGTTATGTTTAAGCTCATCACGGTTGCGCTTAAACCAATACTTCCAGCGACTGCTGCTAGCGTTGAGGCCTTTTTAAACATTCCGCCTCTTTCGTGGTCGGAGATTGATCATTTAGTTCAAATACCACCGGGCGAAACAGCCGCGAACCAGATCGTGCCGCCCGCCCTAATGGGCGGGCACGTTGTCGGGGACTATCAGCACCTCATGCAACGCGTCACCCCAGAGCAACTAGATGCCCTCTTCGAAGCCCCAGCCGCCCCCGAACCTGAAAAGCTCATCCCAGGCGGCGAAGCCCCAGCCCCCCTAATTGCCATCGACGACTTCGCCAAAATTGACCTGCGCATCGCCAAAATCGTCAATTGCGAAGCCGTTGAAGGCTCGGTCAAGCTGCTGCGCCTGACGCTGGATGTCGGTGAAGGCAAAACACGCAATGTTTTCAGCGGCATCGCCAGCGCCTACAAACCCGAAGACCTGATTGGCAAGCACACGGTGATGGTAGCCAACCTGGCTCCGCGCAAGATGAAGTTCGGCATCAGCGAAGGCATGGTGTTAGCGGCCAGTCATGGCGACGAAAAAGCGCAGCCGGGTATTTATGTATTGGAGCCGCTACCCGGTGCGATGCCCGGGATGCGTGTCAGGTAGTCGTCGATTAAAAAGTAAGGCATTTGACGCATCCTTACCTTCAGTTCATACTTACCAGTCAAGTAACAGGAGTTTTGTATGCAAGCCATTCTCGAACTAGATGCCACCGTCAGCAGCAAAGGGCAAATCACCCTACCAGCCGCCATGCGCGCCCGCTTGGGTCTGGTTGAAGGTTCAAAAGTTAAATTTTTCTGCGGTGACAAAGAGGCCACGCTCAAGCCTGAGCTGCCCGTGAGCGCCTATCGCGGCTTCCTACGTCACCTTGGCAATATCAACACCGACATGCCCAAAGAACCTGATCGGTTTTGATGAACGTCATTGATTCCTCCGGGTGGATCGAATACTTCATCGACACCCCCAGTGCAGACAATTTTGCACAGGCGATTGAAAAGACAGCTCTGCTGATCGTCCCCGTCCTGTCATTTTTTGAAGTGCATCGCTTTTTAAGCCGCAGCGCTGATCCGGCGCACCGAGATGCATGCCTGGAGGTCATGCGTCGTGGCACGATCGTTGAGCTGACCGCACAAAGAGCCATTGCAGCGTCAGAAATCGCTCAAAAACACCGCTTGGCCATGGCCGACGCGGTGATGTACAGGATCGCTCGCGAATTCAAAGCCACCTTCTGGACGCAAGACGTCGACTACAAAGATTTGCCGGGTGTGAGCTACCACGTCAAAGCCTTCTAAGCCGTAGCCAGACACCCAGCCCAACCATCAGGACAGCCCCATGCACCCCCTGATTCACGGCTGGACTGACATCAACAACCGCGCGCTGCAAACCAACACGCGCCTGGGCGCTGTGCTGGCCTTTGTGGCTGGTGCGACCAATGCAGGCGGCTTTTTGGCAGTGGGTACTTACACGTCTCACATGACGGGTGTGGTGTCGTCGCTGGCAGACAACCTGGTGCTGGGCGAGGTGGCGCTGGCCGCAGCCAGTCTGGGCGCGCTGGCAGCATTTTTACTGGGCGCCATGACGACGGCCTGGCTGGTCAATTGGGGGCTGCGCGAAAAGCTGGCCAGTGCCTACGGCTTGCCGCTGCTGTTTGAATCAGTGCTGTTGCTGATTTTTGGCATCTTCGGGGCGGCCATCAGCGTGTGGTCGCATTTTTTCGTGCCACTCACCGTGCTGCTTTTGTGCTTCATCATGGGTCTGCAAAACGCCGTCATCACCAAAATATCAAAAGCAGAAATCCGCACCACCCACATCACCGGGCTGGTCACAGACCTAGGGATTGAACTGGGCAAGCTGCTGTACATCAACCGCAGCCAGACCAGCCCGACCGAGCCCGTACGGGCCAACCGAGTCAAACTACGCCTGCACCTGATTCTGATCAGCAGCTTTTTTGTGGGCGCGCTGCTGGGTGCGCTGGGTTTCAAGTTTTTGGGCTATGTGACCACCGTGCCGCTGGCGATCACGTTGATGCTGCTGGTGTGCCGCCCGGTAGCAAGCGATGTGTTTGAGCGACTGCCGCATTGGCGTTAGGGCTGAAAATAGCCCAGCAAGTGCAAGCCATTTACTATAAATAGAATAGCATTTTGCGTCGGTATTTATCGGCTTAAAGGCCTATTCAATAAACGTAACCACTACTGTCCGGTAAATTCAGGTTGATTGTTTAAACAGGTCAATTTGCGATTTAAGCGACTCAAAGTCATCGCTTTCCAGAGCGTTGCTGACCATTTGGGTCAACGTAATCTTCTCAAACATGTTGACCTCAACCAAGTG
>JANMIH010000214.1:0-1711 GCA_031375685.1 Polaromonas sp.
CGACATTTACACCAAGGAAGACCAGCGCATCCTCACCGTCAGCGGCGCGCTCGACGCCGACCGCATCATGGGCGTGGAAACGGGTGGTTGTCCGCACACCGCCATTCGTGAAGACGCATCCATCAACCTGGAGGCGATCGACCGCATGCTGGTGGACTTTCCCAATGCCGATGTGGTGTTTGTCGAATCGGGTGGCGACAACCTGGCCGCCACCTTCAGCCCCGAACTCAGTGACCTGACGATCTACGTGATTGACGTAGCGGCGGGGGAAAAAATCCCGCGCAAAGGCGGGCCGGGCATCACCAAGAGCGATCTGTTAGTCATCAACAAAACCGACCTGGCACCCTATGTCGGTGCAGACCTGAAAGTCATGGCGCAAGACACCATCCGTATGCGTACAACAGCCAAAGGCCTCAAACCTTTTGTCATGACGAATCTGAAAACCAACGCAGGCTTGGCCGAGGTTGTGGCTTTTATCGAGACAAAAGGCATGCTGCAAGCTGCTTGACAACGTTTTTAAAACCCGATCGACAGCAAGCCAGCGACACAGGTTAAACTAATGGGCTTGGAAGCTTGGCAGAGCGGTTGAATGCAGCAGTCTTGAAAACTGCCGAGGATGCGAGTCCTCCGTGAGTTCGAATCTCACAGCTTCCGCCACATACCCTCCCAACGCCCAAACTTGGCGTTGGCGAACATACCTAAACGCGGTTTTTCCCAGATTTTGCGATGTGCAGTGCTTGACGTTTGCGCTTGCTTTTGTTCATTGACTCAGGCCCAAGTGGGGCATCACGCAAGGCCTGTGCAGCTTTTTTTGCGGCCAACTCTTTCTGCGCATTTTTTTTGATTTTGCGCATGTGCATGATCACTCTGCCAACTGCAAAGCTGATCGAAGCACTGACCACAAGAAGAACGATGTGTGAGGTTTCCATAGGAGTGTCGCCAGTCGTCAGGCCAGAAAAAGCTGCTGCAAGTCGTTTAAAAAATCATAACCGCGCACTGTGGGTTTGGCCGAGACGAAATCACGTTCGATCAGCCCCTTGCGCTCTGCCTCGTCCAGCCCTTGGGTAATCGCGGTGAAAGGCAAGCCAGTTTTTTCAACAAAATCCTGCAGTTTGAAGCCATCCTTCAGGCGCAGCGCATTGAGCATGAACTCAAACGGCAAGTCGGACCGGCTGACTTCAGCATCTATCGTGACGGCATCGCCCGTCAAAGCTTTGTCCATGTACAACGCGGGTTCGCGCACCCTAACCTGGCGAACCACCCGATGCGCAAAACTGAGCTTGCTGTGCGCACCCGCGCCAATGCCCAGATAGTCGCCAAACTGCCAGTAGTTGGTGTTGTGAAAGCAGCGATGGCCGTGCTTGGCGTAGGCTGAAATTTCGTACCTCGCCAAGCCTTGGGCCTGGGTCATCTCGGTGATTTTGTCGAGCATGTCGTAGGCCATGTCTTCTTCTGGAATCACCGGCGGAAACTTGGCAAAGTAGGTGTTGGGCTCAATCGTCAGGTGGTAGATGGAGATGTGCGGGGGCTGCAGGCTCAAGGCGGTCTGCATGTCCTGCTCTAAATTTTGGATCGTCTGGCCAGGCAGCGCATACATGATGTCCAGGTTGAAGGTATCAAATGCCTGCGCGGCCTCTTCAACCGCAGCAATCGCCTGGGCGCGGTCGTGCACGCGGCCCAAGGCTTTGAGGTGCTGGTCATTAAAGCTTTG
>JANMIH010000228.1:0-9202 GCA_031375685.1 Polaromonas sp.
AGCGGATATGCATCGGGGCCAGCGGGCGAGCCTGGGAAACCAGGCGAACCACGCAATCAAGGCCGGATATAAGTGAGCAGCCGACTTCTTCGCAACACAACACAAATTCTTCTTGCTATCCGGGAGGCATCCATATAAGCAGCAACATCAGCATCTGGCAACGCCTGTTTGGCGACTGGACTGCCAGCGTCACGCCCACCACCTTGCGTGCCGATGCGTTGGCGGGACTCCTGGGCGCGGTGCTGGTCTTGCCGCAAGGCATTGCATTTGCCACACTGGCGGGTTTGCCACCGGAGTACGGGCTGTACACGGCGATCATCCCCTGCATCATTGCAGCGCTGTTTGGCTCCAGCTGGCACGTCATGTCGGGGCCGACCAATGCCAACTCACTGGCGCTGTTTGCCATGTTGTCGCCGCTGGCATTGGCCTTTACGCCCGCCTATATTCAATTGGCGCTGGCTGTCACGCTGATGGTGGGTGTCATGCAGTTTTTGATTGGCGCGCTTCGCCTGGGGAGCCTGGCCAACTTCATTTCGCCTGCGGCCTTGTTTGGTTTTTCTTCAGGCACTGCGGTTTTAATAGCAATTTATGCAATGCCAGAGTTTTTGGGCTTGCCACCGGCCAAAGAGCGCGGTGCATTTGCGGTGTTCATGCATGTGGTCACGCTGCTTGGGCAGATCGACCGGGCTTCATTGCTGGTCGGGGTAACAACGGTGCTGGTGGCGCTGGGTGTGCGCGCTCTGCGCCCTGGCTGGCCATACATGCTGATCGGTTTGGCCGCAGCAACCGCGCTGGCTTCAACCACAGGCCTGGCGGTGCGCACCATTGGCCAGATCACCACGCCCTGGCCGCAATTTGTGCTGCCACAAATTAGTTGGGCATCGGTGTCCGAGCTGTTGGGCCTGGCGTTTGCGCTGACGATTGTGGCGCTGGGCCAGGCCATATCCATTGCCAAAGCAGTGGCCGCCAAGTCAGGCCAGCGGATTGATGCGAACCGCGAGTTTCGCGGGCAAGGCTTGTCCAACATCGTTGGTGGGTTTTTCTCGTGCTACGTGTCGTGCGGTTCAATGAATCGCTCCATGCCCAGCCTGCAAGCCGGCGCGCGCACACCGTTGGCGGCTGTTTTTTCCGCGCTGCTGCTTTTGGCTTTGGTGGCTGTCAGCAGCTCACTGCTGGCCAAGATTCCCATGGCCGCGCTGGCTGGTTTGCTGCTGCTGGTGGCGGTTTTTTTGTTTGACTTGGCGCGCTGGCGGGAGGTGTTCTCTTTAAGCCGAACCGAGTTTGCTGTGGCGCTGGCCACACTGGTTGCGACACTGACCATTCGGCTGGAGATGGCGATTTTGCTGGGCACGCTGTTGTCACTGATGACATTTTTGTACCGCACGTCCAAGCCTGCCATGCGCACCATGGGGTTTGATGCGCCGGGTCCAGACAGGCAGTTCGTTGTGCTTGACAACAACCCATCGGCCCTGCCTGAATGCCCGCAGTTGAAACTGCTTCGGATGGAAGGCGAAGTTTATTTTGGCGCAACGCAGCACGTGGCCGACAAGCTGCACGCGCTGCGCCACGAGCCCAACCCGCAAAAGAGGTTGCTTGTGATGGGCAAAAGCATGAACTTCATCGACCTGGCAGGTGCCGAGCTGTGGGAACAAGAGCTCAACGCGCGCCGCGCCATGGGTGGCGATTTGTACTTTCACCGCCCGCGCCCCGAGGTGATTGCCATGTGGCAAACCACTGGTTTTACCCGCCTGCTCGGGCCAGAGCACCAGTTTCCCGACAAGCGGGTGGCTATTGCCACCATCTTTCCCAAGCTCGACCCGAAAATTTGCAGCACCTGTACGGCACGTATCTTTTGGGAATGCAAAAGTCTGCCTCATTCACCTGATTCGACCCCATAAAATAACCCGATGCATCCTCGTTTAGCCGTTCTCCCCCAATACCTTACCCCCAACCACGCCATCAACGCCTTTTCAGGCTGGGTTGCTGGCGGTCAACGCGGCTGGGTCACGACGAAGATCATCCGCTGGTTTGTGGGCAAGTACAGCGTCAACATGGACGAGGCACTGAACAGCGACATTGCCAGCTACGCCAGTTTTAATGACTTTTTTACCCGTGCGCTAAAGCCTGGCGCAAGGCCTATGGCGCAAGCTGAACTGATCTGTCCGGTCGATGGCGCGATCAGCCAGTTTGGCCCGATTTCAGGCGACCAGATCTTCCAGGCCAAAGGCCACCGCTATTCCACCACCGCGCTGGTGGGCGGCGATGCGGCATTGGCCGCGCAGTTCAACGACGGCAGTTTCGCAACGCTGTACTTGAGCCCCAGGGACTATCACCGCATTCACATGCCGTGTGACGGCCGTTTGACGCAAATGATTTATGTGCCGGGCGATTTGTTTTCCGTCAACCCGACCACGGCGCGCGGCGTGCCGGGTTTGTTTGCACGCAACGAGCGGGTGGTGTGCGTGTTTGAATCGGCGCGCGGGCCGTTTGTTTTGGTATTGGTTGGCGCAACGATTGTTGGCAGCATGGCCACGGTATGGCATGGCGTTGTGAATCCGCCGCGCTTGCCAGATGTCAAAACCTGGAACTATGCAGACCAGCAGGTTGAATTAAAGCAGGGCGACGAAATGGGCCGATTTTTGTTAGGCTCTACCGTGGTCATGCTTTTCCCCAATGCGCAGCTGTCCTTTAACCAGGCTTGGGAGCCGGGACGGGCGATACGCTTGGGTGAGGCAATGGCTGGTTACGCGGATTGAACAGGAAAACCTTTTACCGCAGAGGCGCAGAGAACGCAGAGGTTCGCAGAGTAATACAAATAATTATTTTTTATTTTCTTCCTCTGACTTGCTTACTCTGCGTCCTTTGCGCCTCTGCGGTGAATGCCCCCGAATTTAGGAGTCCCTTATGAACGCACCCCTGCACAAAGAAATCCCTGCTGACATCCTCAATGCCGCACAGGCCTTGAGCCAGGTCAGCGCGCAGTGGGACGGCGACATCGTCCAGCAAATCAGCGACTACATCGCCATCCCGGCCAAGTCGCCCGGCTTTGATGCTGACTGGAAGGCGAATGGCTACATTGACACGGTGATGCGCAACGCAGCCGCCTGGGTGGAGGCACAAAAGGTTGAAGGCCTGAGCCTCGAAGTCATCCGCCTTGAAGGCCGCACCCCTGTTCTGTTTTTCGAGATTCCCGCTACGCGAGCCGACTCCACACAGACTGTGCTGATGTACGGCCACCTTGACAAGCAACCAGAATTCACCGGCTGGCGCAGCGACCTTGGCCCCTGGACTGCCAAATACCAGGACGGCAAACTTTACGGGCGTGGCGGTGCTGACGACGGCTATGCGGTATATGCCAGCATTGCGGCAGTGCAAGCGCTCAAGGCGCAAAACGTACCGCACCCGCGCATCGTCGGGTTGATTGAGACGTGTGAAGAAAGCGGCTCGTACGACTTGCTGCCGTACGTCGATGCGCTGCGCAAACGCTTGGGCGATGTGGCGCTCGTCGTGTGCCTGGATTCCGGTGCGGGCAACTACGACCAGCTTTGGCTCACCACCAGTCTGCGCGGCATGGGCGGCGGTGTGTTGAAAGTAGAAGTGCTGGACGAAGGCGTGCATTCGGGTGACGCCAGTGGCGTGGTGCCATCCAGCTTTCGCATCATGCGCCATGTGCTGGACCGGCTGGAAGACAGCGCCACGGGCCGCTTGTTGCCGCAAAGCTTTCATTGCGCCATACCTGCTGACCGGATGCGCCAAGCCAAAGTCACCGCAGCCACCCTGGGCGAGGAGCTGTACAAACGCTTCCCGTGGGCGCATTACGACTGTGAAGGTTCAAGCGCCTTCACGCTGCCGATGACGACCGACCCGGTGGAGGCCTTGTTGAACCGCACCTGGCGATCCACTTTGAGCGTGACGGGTGCAGAAGGTTTTCCGGCACTCAAAGATGCTGGTAACGTGTTGCGGCCCTACACAGCGTTCAAGTTGTCGTTGCGCTTTCCGCCGCTGGTGGATGCATCAACGGCTGTACAAGAACTTAAAAAGCTGCTGGAAGACAACGCCCCCTACAACGCCAAAGTCACTTTTGAGGGCGGCGGCGGTGCGACAGGCTGGAACGCACCCAGCACCGTGGACTGGTTTGAAAACGCTCTCAACGACGCGTCCCAAAGCTTTTTCGGCGCACCCTGCGGCACGATTGGCCAGGGCGGCACCATACCGCTGATGAACATGCTGAGCAGAGGTTTCCCGAAAGCGCAAATGATGGTTTGCGGCGTGCTGGGCCCCAAAAGCAATGCCCATGGGCCCAACGAATTTTTGCATGTGCCGTACGCCAAAAAGCTCACCGCGGCTGTCGCTCACGTGATGGCGCGCATGCCTGGTTAGTATGGATTTAACCATCACGCCCTTCACGGCAAGAGACGGCGAAAACCTGGCCCTGTACGAATGGCATGCTGCCAGCGGCAGTACTTCGCAGCCGGGCGACAGATCCTCAGGCCCTGTCGGTATCGTTTTGATGGTTCACGGTTTGGGCGAGCATGCCGAGCGTTATGAGGCCGTTGCACAGCAATTGACGGACTGCGGCTTTGCTGTACGAGCCTATGACCAGCGCGGCCATGGTCGGTCTGATGGCCAGCGTGGCGCATTGCCAGACCACATGTCGTTGCTCGAAGACCTGGCAGAAATGGTGGACGAGGCCCGGCTGCATGGCACCCCCTTTCCGACCACGGCTGGTGAACTGGAAGCAGAACATGCAGCGCCTAAAAAGTTGCCCGTGATTTTGCTCGGGCACAGCTTGGGCGGGTTGGTTGCAGCCAGTTTTGTTGCTAAAAACCTGCGACCGGTTGACGGGCTGATTTTGTCTTCGCCGGCGCTGGACCCAGGGCTGGGCATTTTTCAAAAAATGTTGCTGGCAGTCGCCCGAAAATTGATGCCTTCGCGATCCTTTAGCAATGGGCTCAATCCCAAGTACCTGTCGCGTGACCCCGAGGTGGTCAAGGCGTACCTGGCAGACCGCCTCGTGCACAACCAGATCTCCCCACGCCTGGGCCAGTTTATTGCGACTGAAGGCCCAGCCACCGTTGCGGCTGCTGCAAATTGGCGTACGCCCACGCTGCTGATGTACGCGGGCGCAGACAAACTGGTCAACCCTGAAGGCAGCCGACGCTTTGCAGCGCTGGCGGCTGAGTCCAAAGCCGTCAAGCCGGGCCTGGTGACTGCCAAGTGTTTTTACGGCTACTACCATGAGCTTTTCAACGAATTACAACCCGCGCCGGTCTTTGAGATTCTTAAAAGCTGGTTGGCAACTCGTTTTTAGGCATCAAATGAGCTTTTAGGTCAATAAATACGGGCGTAACATGCTATCAATAAAATAGCCTTTAAAAGATACCGAAGTCAACTCACTCTTGCCATGTTATCCATCAACGACACATCTCATGCCTTTTTGCCCTACCCCCATGCGCCTGTGCCGCACGCCGTGGCCGGGCCCTTGTCTGGGCTGAGCTTTGGTGTGAAAGACCTGTTCGACGTGGCTGGCTACCCTACAGGCGGCGGTCAGCCATTTGTCCTGGCCATGTCAGGCATCAAAACCAGAACCGCACCCGCCGTGCAGCAATTGCTGGACGCCGGCGCAAGGTTTGTCGGCAAAACCGTGACCGACGAGCTGGCGTTTTCGATGAACGGCAACAACGCGCACTTTGGCGCACCCATCAACGGTGCGGTGGCTGAGCGCATATCGGGTGGGTCATCGTCGGGCTCAGCTTCGGCGGTGTCCAACAACTTGTGTGACTTTGCCCTGGGCAGTGACACTGGCGGCTCCGTCCGTGCCCCTGCCAACCACTGCGGCCTGTATGGCATTCGTCCCACCCATGGGCGCATCAGCCTGTCAGGTGTTCTGGATTTGTCGCCCAGCCTGGACACCTGCGGCTACATGGCGCGTGATGTTGAAACCTTTGCCCGCGTCTGTGCTGTTTTGCTGGGTGTAGACCCGATGGCCACGCCATCAAACATCCGGTTGCTCAAGCCGCTTGACATCTGGGCCATGCTGGACGACGACGTGAAGGCGGCGCAAGCCGGGCCCCTGGCGCGTGTTGAGGCGGCGCTTGGCAAGGCCACTGCAACGCAGGTCATCTTGGGCGACGCTGACACCGCCTACTGGAGCTTTCGCTACATTCAGGGGCATGAGGCGTGGGTGGTCAACGGCCCGTTGATCGAACGCTTTTGCCCGCCGCTGGGCCCCGGCATTGCAGAGCGCTTTGCCTGGTCCAAAACAGTGACAGCCGCGCAGCTTGCCGCAGCCAGCGCCTACCGCGAACGGTTTAAAAAGCATTTGGCCGACCTGCTGGGCACGGATGGTGTGCTGGTCATGCCCACCGTGGCTGACATTGCGCCTTTGATCACCGATGGCGGCGACCAGCTGGAAAGTTACCGCAACCGCTCGATTCAAATGTTGTGCCTGGCGGGTTTGTCGGGGTTTCCGCAAATATCGCTGCCGCTGGGCCAACGCCTGGGCGCGCCGCTGGGCTTGTCGTTGCTGGGGCCGTCAGGCAGTGACATGGGTTTGGTAAGGCTGGCGCAGCAGATTGCAAACGCTTCTTAAAGCCTGGACCTGGACGGCGACAACGTCGTAGAAACTGTAGCCAAATCCCAAGGCCTGCACTTCGACCACAGCGCCGACAACTTTGCAGAAAACACCGGCTGGGCAGGCAAAGACGACGGCTTTTTAGTGCGCGACCTCAATCAAAACGGCAGCATCGACACAGGCCGCGAACTGTTTGGCAACCAAACCCTGCGCACCGACGGCACCCTAGCTGCCAACGGCTTTGAAGCCCTGCGCGATCTTGACAGTAATCTGGACGGCAAAATCACCAGCGCCGATACCCAATGGAGAACGCTCAGAGTCTGGAAAGACGCTGGCGGCGATGCCCAAACAGACGAAGGCGAGCTGCTCACCCTGGCCCAGGCCGGGGTGCAGTCCATCAGCGTAGGCGGTGGTGGTGTGGCGGACACTGGATACAACGAAGGCACCAACGACACTGACTATCGCCATGCCGCCTAAAATCAAGGCACCAGGCACTCAGCCCACTCGCTTAGCCGACTTTTAGCCCACTTTCAGGAAGGCCCGTAGCATGACAACACCGACTTCTGCCCCAACTTCTACCCCCGCACCCGCACCCCGCCCCATACGCTATCTCGACCCCAAAGTTGACATGGCGTTCAAACGCATTTTTGGCGGCCACATTGACCTGCTCAAAAGCTTTTTAAACGCACTGCTGCCCCTGCCAGACGATGCCCCCATCGACACACTGGAGTACCTTCCCCACGAGCAAGCACCCGAGCTGCCATTGATCGAAAAATACTCCATTGTCGATGTCAAGTGCAAAGACACCAAAGGGCGCATTTTTATCGTCGAGATGCAAATGATGTGGAGCACCAACTTTGACAAACGCGTGCTCTTTGGCGGCGCCAGCGCCTACGTCAAGCAGCTCAAACAGGGACAAGACTACGCTCTGCTTCAGCCCGTGTATGCCCTGGCCATCATCAACAGCATTTTTGAGCCCAACACGCCAGATTTTTACCATCACTACAAAATCATCAAAGTCGGAGATCAGCAAAAAACGATTCAAGGCCTGGCGTTCGTCTTCATTGAGCTGCCCAAGTTCAAACCCGAGACCAAAACAGACAAACGCATGACCAGCCTGTGGCTGAGATTTCTGGCCGAGATTGGCACGACCACCGAGCAAATCCCAGACCCCCAGATGCAAAGCGAGCCACCGATTGCCAAGGCCATGGACTTGATGCAAGTCAGCGCCTTCAATGAAGCCGAGCTGCGCGCTTACCACCACAGCCTGGACGAGTGGCGCAGCTTTAAAACCCTCATGAAAGACGAGCGCGCAGTAGGCAAGGCAGAAGGCAAGGCAGAGGGTAAGGCAGAGGGCAAGGCAGAGGGCAAGGCAGAGGGTGTGCTGGCAGTTGCCACGGCACTGAAAGCACAAGGCATTGATTTGGCTGTGATTGCAGCGGCCACTGGGCTCGCGAAGGATGAAATTGCTGCCATGTAAGGCATGCAAATTCTGATTCGGGGGAGCCCCGACTGCAAGGCGAATGTGGTTTCATGGCCTGGCCGGCAGCGACAGCCTGCAAGGCGGGGAGGGCAGCGACACCTATTACTACAACCGGGGCGATGGGCAGGACACGGTTCTTGACATTGGCGTGGCTACCGGGGACGTGATTCGCTTTGGCACCAACATTGTGGCCGCACAGGTCAGCGTCAGCCGGGGTACGGGTGGCGGCAGAGATGATCGGCTCGAAGCAGCCAACTCCCCCAAATTTAAAATGGTGGCCTAAAAACCCCCGCCCCTTTTTGGCGTTTCGTTGCTCTAGGAAACGCGGTTAGGTTGGCTTAGGCAGTTTGTTTACGCAACGCAACCAGTTCGGTGAGAACGACAATTTTCAAGAAAGACTAAATGATGATGAAAAAATCTACCCAATTTACACCGCCACATGTATTTATCCATCTGATACGGGTCGGTGTGATTGTCTTATGTGGTCTCGCTGCCCTCTATATTTTTTGGCCCGCAAAGCTTGAGGAATTTGCAAAGCTTCTCCCTTTTCGTCAATCGCTTATTGACGTAATTAAAAACTATCCGGGATTTGATAATGACTGGCTTTCGATGATCAACTTGGTAGTAATTTCTTTCAGCATATATGCTTATTTAGCAGTGATTTTTATCGTGTCGTATGTGTATTTGACGCGCGATGATGCTGATATTCAGACTGATGATACTAATCATTGGGTCTTGTTGGATTCCATAGTGATGGGTCGCTCTTCAGCAAGTTCAAAAAAATCAATATATAAATTTAATCCATTTTCAGCAAAGACAAAGATGACATCTTTTTTTATTACTGTGCTGTCGGCTTCTGCGCTCACTTATATAGGTCGTAACGCATTGTCAAGGCCGCCTACTAACGGGGGACTATTTGAACGAGTTGTTGACGCTGGTTTTGTTAGCTTTTGGTGTTACTGCATTTTTTCCATTGTTATCTTTGCGCTGTTTTCTCTAATTTCACAACTTCGCAATTCACACACTTTTAACTTGAAATAGGAGAAATTAATGTCGATATCAAGTGCCTTGAGCTTGGCTGAAAAGGTCGAGTTGGTAGTTACCGCAATTGAAACAGGAGAGGCCTTTACCAACCCCGATACAGC
>JANMIH010000239.1:0-2805 GCA_031375685.1 Polaromonas sp.
GCTGTGGTACGCCAACAACCCGGCGGATGTGACGGCGTTTGAAAAGCAAATGCGCCGCAAGGTGCACTACGTGGTCCAGCCGCAGCACTTGTGGAGCAGCATTACCAATATGGCCCGTACCCAAAGTGATGAGCTACTCAACACGCTGCAAGCGGGGTTCAAGTACATCGAGACAGAGTCTTTTGAGAGCACGTTTCAAGGTTTGTTTTCAGAAATTGATCTGGGTTCGTCCAAGCTCGGCAAAGGCTACCCAGAGCGCAACGCCAAGCTGTGCAACATCATTAAAAAGATCGCCGATGGGCTGGCAGAGTTCTCTGACAAATTGGATACCTTGGGTGACGCCTATGAATACCTGATTGGCCAGTTTGCCGCTGGCTCAGGCAAGAAGGCGGGTGAGTTTTATACGCCGCAGCAAATCTCGGACATCCTGTCCACCATCGTCACGCTGGACAGCCAAGAGCCCAAGACCGGCGTGAAGCAGCGGATTGAAAGCGTGATGGACTTTGCCTGTGGGTCTGGTTCGCTGCTTCTGAACGTCCGAAAAAAGACCAAAGAAGCGGGCGGCACTATTGGCAGGATCTACGGGCAAGAAAAGAACATCACCACCTACAACCTGGCGCGCATGAACATGCTGCTGCACGGGGTGAAGGACACGGAGTTTGAAATCTTCCATGGCGACACGCTGACCAACGACTGGGACATATTGCGCGAGCTGAACCCGGCCAAGAAGCCGTCGTTTGATGCCATCGTGGCCAACCCGCCGTTCAGCTACCGCTGGGAGCCGACGGAGGCGATGGGGGACGACGTACGCTTCAAGAACCACGGCCTGGCACCCAAATCTGCAGCCGATTTTGCCTTCCTTCTCCACGGCTTTCACTTCCTGAGGGACGAGGGGGTGATGGCCATCATCCTGCCGCATGGTGTGCTCTTCCGGGGCGGGGCAGAGGAGCGCATTCGCACCAAGTTGCTGAAGGATGGGCACATCGACACGGTAATTGGCCTGCCATCCAACCTGTTTTATTCCACCGGCATTCCGGTTTGCATCTTGGTATTGAAGAAGTGCAAGAAGCCGGATGACGTGCTGTTCATCAACGCGGCTGAGCACTTCGTCAAAGGCAAACGCCAAAACCAGCTGACGCAAGGTCATATCGACAAGATCATCAAGACCTACCAATTTCGCGAAGAAGCGCCGCGCTATTCACGCCGGGTTGAGATGGCAGAGATTGAGAAAAACGACTTCAACCTGAACATCTCGCGCTACATCAGCACCGCTGTGGGTGAGGCGGAGATTGACCTGGACGCGACGCACGGCGAATTGGTGGAGATTGAAAAGGCAATTGCAGTTGCCAAGCAAAAACATAACAAGTTCCTCAAAGAGCTGAAATTAAGTCAGTTGCCATAACCGATAAAGTCGTTTGCCGCTCGGCTAAAGCTATTCCAGCGAGCAAGTTTTTGTTCGCGACATGATTGGGCGTATTTATTTGGTCAATACTCTAGCAGACCCAAATTCTTCACAACCCCGATCCCGCGTGGATTCAGGGGGAATCCCTACGGCAAGTCATGGTCGATTGCGGCATGATGGCGCTTATTTATCGACGACCACTGGAGAATGCTAAATGCTAGGTTTAATGCAAAGTCAGCCGCTGCTGATTTCAGGTTTGATTGAATTTGCCGAGCGTCATCATGGCGATGCTGAAATTGTCTCGCGCAGGGTAGAAGGCGACATTCACCGCTACACGTACAAGGACTCGGCGCAGCGCGCTAGGCAAGTTGCCAACGCACTGGATGGCTTGAAGTTGGCCTTTGGTGACCGCGTTGCCACCCTGGCGTGGAACGGCTACCGTCACTTTGAAATTTATTATGGTGTCAGCGGCTCAGGCAGGGTGCTTCACACCATCAACCCGCGCTTGCATCCGGATCAGATCGCCTGGATTGCCAATCACGCTGAAGACCAGATTTTGTGTTTTGATTTGAGCTTTTTACCGCTGGTGCAAGCCGTGCATGCGCGCTGCCCGACCATCAAGCATTACATCGCCCTGTGCGACGAATCTGCGCTCCCCAAAGATTCTGGTGTACCGAATCTCATCAGCTATGAAAGCTGGATTGGAGCGCAGTCCACCGCGTACCAGTGGCCAAGTTTTGATGAAAACACCGCGTCAAGCATGTGCTACACCAGCGGCACCACGGGTAACCCCAAGGCCGCGCTCTACAGCCACCGCTCCAGCACGCTACATGCCTATGCTGCGGCCCTGCCAGACGTGATGGGACTGTCGGCGCGCGATGCGGTGTTGCCTGTTGTGCCGATGTTTCATGTCAATGCCTGGGGCATTCCTTATTCAGCCGCATTGACCGGCGCCAAGCTGGTGTTCCCCGGCCCGGCGATGGATGGCAAATCTATTTATGAATTACTGGAGGCTGAAAAAGTCACTTATGCAGCAGGCGTGCCAACGGTCTGGCAAATGCTGTTGGGGCACTTGGGCGCGAACGGTTTGAGGTTCTCTAGCCTGAAGCGAACCGTGATCGGCGGCTCAGCCTGCCCGCCAGCCATGATCAAGGCTTTCAACGATGACTATGGCGTGGAAGTGCTGCACGCCTGGGGTATGACCGAGATGAGTCCGTTGGGTACGCTGTGCACGCTTAAAAACAAGCATGACGCTTTGAGCGCTGACGAAAAAATGAAGATTCGCTTGAAGCGTCATGCTTGTTTTTAAGCGTGCACAGCGTACCCAACGGACTCATCTCGGTCATACCCCAGGCGTGCAGCACTTCCACGCCATAGTCATCGTTGAAAGCCTTGATCATGGC
>JANMIH010000241.1:0-4531 GCA_031375685.1 Polaromonas sp.
GTTCAGCCTGAGTCGCTATCGCTTTGGCCAGCGCGTGCATGCCGCCGCTAACTGACCAGACACCGTCAAGCTCCACATGCGCGACCAGCATCAGCGTGGCAGGCGCTGCCCAGGGCGACGCGCCGCAGTAGGTGGCGTAACGGCCAAACAACTGGCGCAATCGGGGGTCATGAAAGTAATCACCGAGCGATTGCCACAGCGTAGCAAACGGGCCGAGGCTGGCCAGCGCTGCCAGGCCGCTCACGCCAAGGTCTGCGCCCATGCCCATCAATGAGGGTCGTGATGAACGTATGTACGGGCTCTCAAGGTGCCTGTAAATATCTTTGGCTTTCTGGCAAAAAGAAACGAATCTCCTGGCTTCTTCAGGAGAACTGAATTGCGCGATGGCATCGGCTGAGCGTGCCACATCCGTGAACAAATCCAGGCGAGCCCCCGTGCTGCCCCAAGCGTGACGACACAAAATATCGAGTGGCTCCAGTTTGACCAGGTCATTCAGGTTACAGCCGACCTGAGCAAAGATTTGCTCAAATACCCACCGCATGGTGAATACCGTCGGGCCGGAATCTACCAGCGCGCCACCCACGTTAACCTGGCGCATTTTGCCGCCGGGGGCAGTTGCTGATTCAACCAACGTGACACGAACGCCCCGGTGCGCCAGCAACAGGGCGGTAACCAGACCGCCCACGCCCGCGCCAACCACGACAACGTGTTTATCACGCAGCACAGCACTTTCACCCATCTGTTAGGCCATAAGGTTGTCCCCGCCACTGGCCAACCAGGCTAAGAGGTACAAAACGCGCAAACATAGACTCTGAAAAGAAAGCGCCATCATGCGCCGCACGGATGGCCGCCAGGTGCGCGCCTGTCCGCGCATACGCATCCATCGCAGCCGTACTGGCCCAAAGGCTGAACGTGGCCTGCCTGAAAACCGGAGCCTCACCAACGCCTGTAGCCAGCAGGCAACCACTGGCGGCATTGAGCGATACCTCGCTGGCGGGTTGCATGCGCCAAAAGCGCAATGCGCTAAAAGGGCGTATCGAGGCACGGGTCAGCGTAGCAATCGGGCCGATTTCAGGCGTGCTGGCGGTCACAGCAATGGATTGACCAGACCAGGTCCCTTTGCATGAATAGGCACGCAGCTTGGCGCTGCAAAATTCATTTGAGCGTTGCTCGTACGCTAGCGCGGTGGGTGATTTTAAAAATGCATCAGCACTGTCCTCGTCCGTAAAAAGACAAAACAGTGCTTGCCGCGAGCTGCTGGGTTTGAGTCCAAAACCGCCGCCGTCGCCACTGCCCATGACCTTGGACATCACCACGCCCGGCACACCGCGCAGGCTGAAGCGCCCGATCACAAACCGCGCATAACCCCACAAACGATGCCGGGGGGCAATGTCTGCCAGTAAAAAAACAGCCACCGCGCCCACAGGCCGGGCTTGTGGTGCAGAGGTGGTTGTTGCTTGCAATGAATCAGTGGGCGGCATACAAAAAAGTGACCGCCCAACGCTGCGCAACTCACGCAGCAGGGGCTTAATGGGTCAATACAGTCTACTTTGCAGAGACCTCAACCTTTGCAGCAACGGGGACCGCAGCAGCAGCGACAGGCGTTGCTGTTGCCTGGGCTGTTGGGTACATCGCCGGGTAATGCTTTGCCATCGCCGCACCATACAGAGGCTTGTAAGCACCCTGGTGGCACGTCGCGCAGTTGGCTTTGGCAACATCGCCGGTCGGTCCGAGCCGGTTGGCAGGGAACACACTGGTGATAGGTACCATGTACTCGTTGTTGATTTCCCTTGCCATGCGTATACCGTACCACGCGGTTGCTCGTTGAGGCGTCGCATTGGCTCCCCACTCCGCAAAAGCCTGGGTGTTGTGGCAGTAGGTGCAGTTAACGCCCAGCGCTGTTGACCAATGCATCATCGTGGCGTACGTGAACTCAACCTGTTTGGTGGAGCTTCGATTCGACGCTGTGCCTGTCATTGCCAGCGCTTCCTTGCCGTTCACACGAATCGGTTTACTGTCCAGAAAGTACGGCGTAAACGGGTCATAGGGCAATGATGAGAGGCCAGCCGCTGGGGCAGCGCGGTTTTGCCCGGCATCGTTGCCCATGCCGCCACCCGCTGACTTTTGCGCTGGGGGTGCAAACCACACTTCCTTGGGGATGTTGTTACCCCGGTGGCACGTGTAGCAAGTCACACCCGTCTCAGCCACGTGCGTTTTCCAGCCCGAGTTGATTTTCTGGGTCATTTGCAACATTTTGCGTGCAACCGTTTTGGTGTAAACGCTGTCGTCTGCAAAGTTACCAGCCACGTGGCAGTAATTGCAGCCCTGCTGCGGTGACACCCACTCGGTCATGGCGTTCATGGTGCGGGCAAACTCGCCCACGCTCAAGTCACCCAGCACCTTCACGTTTTGGTAAATTGCGCCTGCCTTGGGACCACCGGGCACTTCAACAATGGCATCGGCTACCGTCGGCGCTTTGTTCAGTGCCGCCTGTGTTGCCAGTGTGCGCGGGTTGTAGACCTGCTCCATGCCCGTTCCACGGAAGCCGGTTTGCGACACCGCAATCGGAGGTCTTTCACAAGCTGACAGGAGCAGGACAGCAGTGCTGGCCAAAAGCAGTTTGAGAGTCGTGCGGATCATGGTTTTACTCCAAGCAAAGCTGGGTCAATGGTGGGCACGTAAACAGCGGGATAGCCAGGCACCACATGGTGTTTGACCGACCACAAGTACCAGTTGTCAACCACCGTGCCGGTGAGCAGAATACCGATACCGCCGACCAGCGGGCAAAGTACCGCAAACCACCAGGCCCAGCGATGAATCGACTCCATCGTTGCGTTGTAGCCCATGGTCCAGCGCCAAAACAAACCAGCCCGCTCCGATGCAGTGCCGCGATCAATGATCTGTTCAATCTCCCGCTCGCCGCCGTAGCGGCCTACTGCAAGAATCGTTGCACCGTGCATCGCGAAAAGCAAGACAGAGCCATACAAGAAAACAATCGACAGGGCGTGGAACGGGTTGTAGAACAAGTTACCGTAGCGCAGAGAAATTGCCGCCGTCCAGTCCAGGTGCGGGAAGATGCCAAACGGTACGGATTCAGCCCAGCTGCCCATCAGCACCGGGCGAAAGAAACCAGCCACCAAAAACAGCCAGATGGCAGCCGCAAACGCCCAGGCCACATGCGTGCCCAAGCCCAGCTGTGTTGCACGGCGGTACATGCGCGCCCACCACAAAAGAACGGACAAGGTAAGCATGAAACCGGCTATCTGCCACCAGCCACCGTCATTCAGCGGCGCAATGCTCAAACCATATTTGGGGGCGGGTGGGTCTAGCGCCAGCCAGAACAACTGTCTGATCATTTGTAGGGGGTTCCAGTCCACCTGCGCCAGCATATTAAAGCCGATGATGTTGAACGACAGCATGCCGCAGATCAGCGAAGCAACACCGAGCCAGCCCAAGTAGATGGGGCCAATTTGGGCGTTACCCAGTCGACCGGCCAGGTGCAGGAAAAACGGGGGGCCAATACGAGCGGAATCGCCCGCTGGCAGCGGTACACCCGGCGATGCCGGCCCAATAGGCTGCACGGTGGTGAAAAGATTTTGGTATTCGGCCATGATTAATTACCTCGTATTTTTTTCATGTATTTTTTTATTTGCCCCAGATCGGCATGTTCAGCCACCAGCCCCACCATTCAGGCCAGCCACGCGTCCAGAAGGGCCCGCTGATGACAATGCACAAGGCAGAAAACCAGACCGCGGCAAGCGCCAGGAACAAGCCCAGACGGTGAATGCCCAGCGTACCAACCGAATAGCCAATCACATCACGGAAAAAGGTGTCTTCATGCTCGGGCGTTTTAACGACTTGACCTTTGCCCGGGTTGGTGGCTGACAGCACCAGCGCACCGTGTAGCGAGAGTGACAAGGTGGTCGCAAAAAACAGGGTGACCGCAATCATGTGCGCGGGGTTGTAATGAAAGTGCAGGTATTGGTAACCCGTATTGCTGACCCAGTCCAGGTGGCTGTAAATGCCGTAAGGAAATGCGTGACCCCAGGAACCCATCAGCACCGGACGGATAACCTGCAGGGTGAAGTAGGCAAAGATAGCAAAACCAAATGCAACCGGGACATGCAAGCCCATTCCCAGTTTGCGACAAATTTCGACTTCTCGAAGCGCCCAAGAGACAAAGGCCCCCAGCGCGCAAACAGTGATGACTTGCCAGAGCCCTCCGGCCATCATGGGGGCCATCTTTAAGCCGTTGGAAATATCCGGTGGTGCAATGTTGATCTGCCACGGGTTCCAGGTCGGCCCCATCGCAGCGCCCCATAAAATCATGGCGGTGCCAACGAGAGTGAAAAACGCTGTGGTTATTCCAAAAAAACCAACGTAAAACGGGCCCATCCAAAAATCGAACAGGTCGCCCCCGATCAGGGTGCCGCCGCGAATACGGTACTTTCTTTCAAAACTCAGCATGGCCATGTTGGCTCCTCGGATCCGGTACGCGTGGCTAGACGGTGCCAGAAATAAATAGTTGTTC
>JANMIH010000251.1:0-2678 GCA_031375685.1 Polaromonas sp.
TGGACATACCCGCCAAGCAAGGCGCATTTTTAGCGATGGGTTGGGTGGTGATTTGGGCCTTTTTGGCACGCTTTCATCCACAAAAACAGTTCTGGCATGACGCCTTTGCTGGCACCCGGCTGATCACTTGGAAAGGCCCTGCGGGCTCTAAATGGTTTTCTCGCAAAGACAAAGCAGCAGCGCCGCCGCCAGCGACTTGACGAGCGCGACAACCCTGTCACAAAGCCAAACGACAATCGTTGGCATGTCAAAAAATTCGATTCCCGCAAATCCGCAAAAGGCCCGCAAAGGCTTGAACCGCGTCTGGCATGCCTTGGGTTATTCGCTGGCCGGCTTGCGTGCTGGCTGGCATGAAACTGCCTTTCGCCAAGAAGCTATCGCGTCCGTCATCTTGCTACCAGCAGCCTTCTGGCTAGGCCGCACCTGGGTGGAGGTGGTGTTGCTGGCAAGCACTGTCATCCTGATCATGATTGTGGAGTTGCTCAACACCGGCATTGAAACCGCGATTGACCGGATTGGGCCAGAATGGCATGACTTGTCCAAACGTGCCAAAGACATGGGCAGCGCAGCGGTCCTGCTGAGTTTGCTGCTGTGTGCGGGCACGTGGTGCCTGGCTATTTTTCAAAGACTGACCACTTGAACGTGAACGTGAATGTGAACGTGAACCTGAAAACACCTGCTTTTTCCATCTGCGTCTATTGCGGCTCGCGCCCCGGCACCGACCCTGGATTTTCCAACATCGCCCAGCAGGTCGGTACATGGATAGGCACGCACGGCGGCCAACTGGTTTACGGCGGCGGCCGAAACGGGCTGATGGGCACAGTCGCTGACGCAACGCTGGCTGCGGGCGGCCAGGTCATAGGCGTGATTCCCAAATCACTGGTTGACAAAGAGCAGGCACACCACGGCTGTACCGAACTGCATGTGGTTGAAACCATGCATGACCGCAAACGCATCATGGCCGAGCGGGCGGATGCATTTTTAGCGCTGCCGGGCGGCATTGGCGCGTTCGAAGAGTTTTTTGAGGTCTGGACCTGGCGTCAGCTTGGCTACCACGACAAACCCATCGGCTTGCTGAACATGAACGGCTATTACGACAGCATGCTGGCATTTTTGCAGTCCTCGGTCAGCGCAGGTTTCATGCCCGAGTGGCTGATGCCGCTGGTTTCCGTGGATACAAAGGCCGAGCCGTTACTGCAAAGCCTGGTGCAGGCGTCAGGGCTGACGCGCGCCAAGCAGCGGCTCGACCAGATCTAATGCAGAAAAACCGCTCAGAAATTCAGATTTTAGTTACGACATAACTTGGGTACAAGTTAGTCTGCACTGCAACTGCGTTGTCGGGATGAAGTGCAAGGCGCACGAAGCGCAGCACACCGGAATGCACTTGAGTGCATGAGGATTGCGAGCATCGCGCAACGCCGCAATTCTCCCGAAAAATGAATTTATGGCGGTTTTAGACCGCGGCCTCGTCCTGCTCGCCTGTGCGGATGCGGACAGTGCGCTCGACACTGGTGATAAAAATCTTGCCGTCACCAATCTTGCCGGTGCGTGCCGCGCGAATGATGGCATCCACGCAGCGGTCCACGTCTTCGGTTTTGACCACCACTTCAACTTTGACTTTCGGCAGAAAGTCAACGACGTATTCAGCGCCCCGGTACAGCTCAGTGTGCCCCTTTTGACGACCAAAGCCTTTGACTTCCGTGACGGTCAAGCCAGTCACGCCGCATTCGGCCAGGGCTTCGCGGACTTCTTCGAGTTTGAAGGGTTTGAGAATGGCGGTGATTTGTTTCATTGAATTTGACTTTAAATTAAGCGCGAAATTTGCTGGTAATAGGGTAGCGCCAATCCTTGCCAAAGCTCCTGTGAGTTACCCGGATGCCCACAGGTGCTTGCCGCCGCTTGTACTCGTTGATTTTGATCAACCGCGTCACGCGCTCAACCACCGCCCGGTCAAATCCGGCGGCGATGATGCCCTCGATGCTCTCATCATTTTCCATGTAGCGCGCCAAAATCGCGTCCAGCACGTCATAGGGCGGCAGGCTGTCCTGATCGGTTTGGTCGGCTTTCAGTTCAGCGCTTGGCGCACGGGTGATGATGCGCTCAGGAATGGGCCCTGCGCCCGTACCATACGGGTCATTGGCATTGCGCCAATGCGCGAGCCTGAACACCGTGGTTTTGGCCAAGTCCTTGATCACCGCAAAGCCGCCGGCCATGTCGCCATACAGCGTGCAGTAGCCAGTCGCCATTTCGCTCTTGTTCCCAGTGGTCAGTACGATTGAGCCAAATTTGTTGGACAGCGCCATCAGCAGCGTGCCGCGAATCCGCGCCTGGATGTTCTCCTCGGTCGTGTCTTCGGCCCTGCCCCTGAACTGTTCTGCCAGCGAGGCCTTGAAGGCTTCAAACGCCGGGATGATGGAAATCTCGTCGTATTGCACCTTCATGCGCCCGGCCATCTCGCGTGCGTCGATCCACGAAATATCAGCCGTGTAGGGCGACGGCATCATCACTGTGCGTACCTTGTCTGCGCCAATCGCGTCCACTGCAATGGCCATCACCAAAGCCGAATCAATACCCCCCGACAGACCGAGCAGCGCCCCCGGAAAGCCGTTCTTGCCCAAGTAATCGCGCACACCCAGCACCAGCGCGTCCCACAGGTCGGCATCATCCGATTGTTCTGG
>JANMIH010000297.1:0-12241 GCA_031375685.1 Polaromonas sp.
ACAGCGCCATCCAGCTCATCAAGGCCAATGCCCGTGGGTTTCGTAACTTCTCCAATTACCGCGCAAGAATTCTGTTTCATTGTGGGAAGTTGGACTTGGCGATGGCATAAGGAAAAATCACAGCGAATTCAACGAAGAGCCGTTTTCAGAATGAGTTCCTTTACCTGCCAAGTAATCGACAAGCTGCAAGCCAAGCCAGACACTTCAATCAGTGCAGTAACCGCTGCACTGGTTTTAAAAAAGGAGTTTGACAATGCAGCACAACGAACTGTTACCTCTGGCGGTGACCTTGTTGATTGGTATTCCCGCGTTTGGCGCATGCATAGGCATTGGCTTGTGGTTTGCTACGGCTAACGCGTTCAAATGAATACCGCTATGCGCCATTTGGTCAGTGCCATGCTGTTGGTGGTGGCGGCCATTCATCTCATACCCGTATTGGGTGTGTTGGGGGCTCAAAGGCTGTCTGGTTTGTACGGCATAGCGCTAAGCGATGCCAACTTGCTCATCTTGATGCGGCACCGGGCCGTGCTGTTTGGCCTGCTGGGTTTGTTCTTGGCGCTCTCAGCGTTTCGACCATCATTGCAGCCATTGGCCTTTGCGGCGGGTTTTGTGAGTGTGGTGTCATTTTTGTGGCTGGCTTGGTCTGTGGGTGGTTACAACGCTGCAATAGGACGCGTTTTTGTTGCTGACGTGCTCGCACTGGTCTGCCTTGTGGTGGGTTTGGCGGCTTATGCGCTAGACCGCAAAAATGTCTGACTGGCCTCATCAGCCGGGTAGTACAGCTCAATACACAGCTCATTGAGCGTGATGTCGCGTGGGCTGCCGAAGGTGGTCAGGGTGGTAAAGAGCGAAATCTCATGGCCACCAATTTCCAGCACGCAAGGTATCAGCAGTTGCGATTCAGGGCTGGGTGCAGGCGTCGTACTGGCCAAGTTGGCTTTGAGTGCCTGCACATTCGGGTAAGTCGCCACTTCAGCCGCCAGCGCCATCACGTTTTCATCACGGCCAGCCAGTACCAAGCGCTGCAGCAGCGCCACCAGGTAGCTGCCCCATTCAGAAAAGTTTTTCGTCATCGCCGCAAAGCCTTGCGGGTGCAGGCTGGCTTTGAAGATATTGACAGTTGGGGTTTGCAAAAAATCAGGTAACAAACCCAGCAGCTTGCCCGCTGCCTGGTTGTGCAGCACCACGTTCCATTGTTTGTCCAGCGCCACGCCGGGGTAGGGGTCATGCGTGTCAAGCAGCCGCTGTATCGCCGCTTTGACCGGTACCATGCGGGCCGAGTCCAGCCCCTGCTCGGTGTAGCGTGGCGCGTAGCCTGCTGCCAGCAGCCAGGTGTTTCGGGTACGTAGCGGCACATCCAGGTGGTCGGCAATCGCCATCAGCACCTCGGCGCTGGGTTTTGCGCGCCCGGTTTCCACAAAGCTTAAATGGCGCGGCGAGATGCCCGCATCAAGTGCCAAGTCCATCTGGCTGCGCCGCTTGGTGCTGCGCCACTGGCGGATCAAGCTGCCCACCGCTTCATCGCGCATCAGCACGTCATTTGTTCTGTCGATCTGCTGTGTCAATTGAAGTCTCCAGTGGCCTTGTGGATAGTGCCTGATTATTGACACGCGCCTGGCTGAAGTCCATTACCCGCCAGGTAATCGGCTCATGACCCCGCAGGTAATCGACTTGCGTTGCTGCGGTGACGACACTGGCGCCTCATTCAATCAACCTGGAGATTCATCATGACCATGACCGCGACGCAAACCCAGCCATCACAGACCTTTGGCTTGGGCATCAGAAAAATCCTGCTGATAGATCCTTTGACCGGCTTGGCCATGGGTCTGCTGCTGGTCACCTCGGCGGGTGTCTTATCACCTTGGCTCGGCTTGCCGCAAGACTTTGTTTTTGGGGCGGGTGTGACTGTCTTGTTGTTCTTTGTGATGCTGTGGCTGGCCAGTCGTGCGGGCGCTGGCGAGAAGCCCCCGGCCTTTGTCACCTGGCTGGTGATACTGGGCAATGCGGCTTGGGTAGTGGCCAGCGTGTTGACCATCGCGCTGTGGTTTAGCCCAACAGTGCTGGGTGCTGCGTTTGTCAGTTTTCAGGCGCTGGTGGTGCTGGTCTTGACTGTGATGGAGTACCGGGAGCGTTGATACGTGGAGTTGGTACGCTATGAAATTAGGATCTGCTTGCGCCCGTATTCATTGGTCTAGAGACCAATTTGATACCTGAAAATCGCCAAAAATCGGGTTTTCAGGCTCGAAACGCCATTTTTTGAGATGTCACGCTCGGCGAGCTGTCCTGCACAGGTTTGCGGGAATACCCGTATGCTTGTGTATTATTTTGCGTTTTCGTTCAAATCGCCAGTCCTGTATTTGAAAGCCATTGCCATGCAGCGCTCAGCCCTCTTTGCCACCACTTCCTCTTCTTTTCCTAAACCTAAAACACCTCTTATCGCGCTGACAGTGATCGTTGCTGCCGCTTTGGCAGGCTGCGGCAAAGGCGCACCCGTTGGCCCCGGTGGCCCGGGCGGGGGCATGCCGCCGCCTGAGGTGTCGGTCATCACGGTGCAAGCGTCGAGCCAGCCGATCCAGCTGGAATACGCCGGGCAAACAGCAGGTTCGCGAGAGACAGAAGTGAGGGCGCGGGTGGCGGGCATTTTGCAGCGCCGCTTGTTTACTGAGGGCGCAAGCGTTAAAGCTGGGCAACCGCTGTTTCAGATCGATCCGGCCAATTTCCAAACGCAGGCTGCATCGGTTGATGCTGCAGTTGCGCTTGCTCAGGCCAGAGTAGCGCAAGCCCGGCGTGACCAGGCGCGACTGGTGCCGCTGATTGCAGAAAAAGCCATCAGTCAAAAAGAGTTTGACGATGCGAAGTCTGCGCTCGACATTGCTGAGGCCACACTCAAGCAAACCCAGGCGCAGGCCAGTGAGGCGCAGCTCAATTTGGGCTACACCAAGGTCGTTGCGCCGATTGGCGGTATCACCACGACGGCCAACAAGTCTGATGGCAGCCTGATAACAGCCGCCGACAGCCTGCTGACAACCATCGTGCAAACCGACCCGATGTTTGTGAACTTCAGCGTGTCTGAGAGCGACTTCATCTCTTTGAACAAGCGCGTGAAAGAAGGCAAGCTCAACGTACCGAGTCAATCTTCTAGCGGCAATTTGGGCTTTGCCGTCAAGGTCAAGCTGGCCGACGGCAGCTTGCACCCGCAGACTGGCAAGCTGAACTTTTCAGGCCAGCGCGTTAATCCGCAAACTGGCAGCATTGATGTGCGGGCTGAAATCCCCAACGCGGATGGCAGCCTGCGGCCCGGCCAGTTTGTGCGGGTGTTGTTGGGTGGGGCGATGCGGCCCGACACCATCAGCGTGCCGCAGCGTGCGGTGATTGACAGCCCGTTTGGCAAGATTGTTTTTAAAGTCACGCCAGACAACAAGCTGGCGCCGCAGCCAGTTGAGCTCGACGGCTGGACGGGCGGTAACTGGGTGATTACCAAAGGCCTGCAAAACGGTGACCGCGTGCTGGTTGAAGGCTTTATCAAGGCCAATCAGCCCGGCATGACGGTGAAGGTGGTGCCTTATGTGGCTGGTGGTGTTGCAGGCGGCGCACCGGGTACAGCACCCGCAGCAGCCGCCAAACCTGCCTCAGCAGCTTCCAGATAAGGAGCGGCTGCATGTTCTCCAAATTCTTCATTGACCGCCCGATTTTTGCGACGGTGCTGTCGCTGTTGTTGGTGCTGGCTGGCCTGGCAGCGATGCGTATCTTGCCCATCGCGCGCTACCCTGACATATCGCCACCCGTTGTCAACGTGCGTGCCATTTACCCCGGCGCGTCTGCCGAAGTGCTGGAGGCTACCGTTGCCGCACCGATTGAACAATCCATCAATGGCGTTGAAAAAATGCTGTACATGGATTCGACTTCGTCCGGCGACGGCGTGGTGGGCATCAACATCACGTTTGAAGTCGGTACCAACCTGGACATCGCGGCCCAAAACGTCAACAACCGCGTGAACCAGGTCATCACCAAACTGCCGCAAGAGGTGCAGCGCCAGGGCGTGACGGTGGCCAAAAGCTCGGCCAACTTCATGGTGGTGGTGGCGGTGTATTCGCCGGACGACCGCTACAGCGATTTGTTTATTTCCAACTATGTGGCGCAAAACATGCTGGACGCCGTCAAGCGCGTACCGGGCACCACCAATGTGCAGATTTTTGGTGCCAAAGACTACGCCATGCGCATCTGGCTACGGCCTGACCGCATGGCGCAACTGGGCATCACGGTGGCCGACATCAGCGCCGCCGTGACCGAGCAAAACGCCCAGTACGCCGCCGGCAAAATCGGCGCACCACCCGGCAACACCGAAGAGCTGACGCTGACCGTGACCGCCAAGGGCCGCCTGCTGGAGCCTGAACAGTTTGCCAACATCGTGGTTAAAAGCGGTGCCAACGGCGCGTTAACGCGACTCAAAGACGTGGCCCGCGTCGAGCTGGGCAGCAAGGACTACAACTTTTATGGCCGCATCAACGGCCATGCGTCGGTGCCGATTGGGGTGTTTTTACAAACCGGTGCCAACGCACTGGACACACGCGCCGCAGTTGAAAAAACGCTGCAGGAGCTCAAAGCCAAGTTCCCGGAAGGCCTGACCTACGCCACGCCGTATGACACCACGCCGTTTGTGTCAGAGTCCATCAACGAAGTGCTGAAGACGCTGGCTGAAGCGATGGTTCTGGTTTTCCTTGTCGTGTATTTGTTCTTGCAAAGCTGGCGTGCCACCATCATCCCGGTACTGGCCGTACCTGTGTCGCTGATTGGCACGCTGGCGGGACTGCATTTGCTGGGCTACAGCATCAACACGCTGACGCTGTTTGGCATGGTGCTGGCCATCGGCATTGTGGTGGACGATGCGATTGTGGTCCTGGAAAACGTCGAGCGACTGATGCATGAAGAAGGTTTGAGCCCCAAAGATGCGTCCATCAAGGCCATGCAGGAAGTGACTGGCCCGGTGATTGCGATTGTTTTGGTGCTGTGCGCCGCGTTCATTCCGGTGGCGTTTTTGGGCGGCCTGGCCGGAGAGTTGTACCGGCAGTTCTCCGTCACCATCACGATAGCGGTGGTACTGTCGGGCCTGGTGGCGCTGACGCTGACACCTGCGCTGTGCGCCGTGCTGCTCAAGCCCGGGGCCGAACGCAAGAGCAAATTTTTCACCTGGTTTAACCACAGCTTTGACCGCTTCACCCGTCGCTACACGCGCGGCGTGGCGTTCTTTTTAAAGCGTGGCGTGCTGGGCCTGCTGTTGTTTGTGGGCATGGGCGCGTTGACGGGTTTGCTGTACACCCAAGTCCCCGGCGGGCTGGTGCCTGATGAAGACCAGGGCTATTACATTGGCGCGGTGATTTTGCCCGAGGGCTCATCTTTGGAGCGCACCAACGCGGTGGTGAAAAAAGTTGAAGCGGCCATGGCACCGAACAAAAACATTGAAGCCGTGTTCAGCTTGGTGGGGCTTAACTTTTTGGGTGGCGGCGGTTTGAAGTCGTCTGCGGCCACGATGTTTTTCCCGCTCAAACCCTGGGGTGAGCGTGACCAGTCGGCCAAAGAGCTGGTGGGCGAAACCTACATGAAGACGGGTGACATCAAAGAAGGCTTGCCACTGGCGTTTGCACCGCCTGCCATTCAGGGTTTGGGTCAAACCGGCGGGTTTGAGTTTTATTTGCAGAACAAGGGTGACGGCGGCGTGCGCCGGCTGGCAGAGTTCTTGCCCACGCTGTTGGCGGAGGCGAACAAGCAGCCCGAGCTGCAGGGTGTGAAAAGTTTGTGGCAGGCCAACTCGCCGCAAATTCTGGTCAATGTCGATACAGAAAAAGCACGCGCGCTCGGTGTGAATGTGGGCGACGTGTACAACACGCTGGCTGCCACGCTGGGCAGCTATTACGTCAACGACTTCAACAAAAACGGGCGCATTTACCAGGTGTTGATGCAGGCCGAAGGTGAATTTAGAGCCAAGCCAGACGACATTGGCGCGCTGTATGTGCGCAGCAAAACCGGGCAAATGGTGCAAATCCGCTCGCTCTCAAGCATCACCTTTGCCAGCGGGCCCGACTCTGTTCAACACTTCAACGCACTGCCGTCGATACAAATTTTGGGTGACCCCAAGCCGGGCTACAGCTCGGGCCAGGCGATTGCCGCGATGGAACGCGCCGCCGCCAACGTGTTGCCGACAGACATGAGTTACGACTGGGGCGGCTCAGCCTTTCAGCAAAAGCGCAGCAGCGGGGCAGCGGGTCTGGCGCTGGCGGCGGGCTTTCTCATGATCTTTTTGATTCTGTCCGCGCAGTATGAAAAGTGGACGCTGCCGCTGTCGGTGTTGCTGGCCTTGCCGTTTGGCATTTTTGGCGCGCTGCTGGCGGTGTACTTGCGCAACTTCACCAACGACGTGTACTTTCAGATTGGTCTGGTCACGCTGCTGGGCTTGTCAGCCAAAAATGCGATTTTGATTGTGGAGTTTGCGATGGTCAAAGTGCATGAAGGCATGAGTCCCGTTGCAGCAGCCCTTGAAGCTGCGCGCCTGCGCTTCAGGCCGATTTTGATGACCTCGCTCGCCTTTATTTTGGGCGTGGTGCCACTGGCATTTTCAAGCGGGGCAGGGGCTGCGGCGCGCCAATCGATTGGCACGGGCGTGCTGGGTGGCATGCTGGCCGCCACCTTTTTGGCCATCTTTTTGGTGCCACTGTTCTTCAAGCTGGTCAATGACTGGCACTTTCGCAGCAAGCCCGAGGACTACGACGGCTTGAAGCGCCAAGTGCCGGGCCATGACTATGGCAACGGTGCGGAGGTCCACAATGTCAGGTAAGCAAAATTTAGCCCCTGTTTTCATAGCTGCTTGCGCCCTTTTAATGGGTGGTTGCGCCTCTTTGGCACCCGAATACAAACGCCCAGCAGCGCCGGTCGCCGCGCAGTTTCCTGTTGTATCGGGGGCCGCTGCGGCATCCGCCACACCTGCACCAGAGATTGAATGGCAGAGCTTTTTTACCGATGCCAAGCTGAAGCAATTGATTGAAGCTGCGCTGCAAAACAACCGTGACTTGCGCATTGCTGTTTTGAACATTGAGCAGGCCAGAGCGCAGTTCGACATTCGCCGTGCGGACCAGTTTCCCACCATCAATGCCGCGTTGACAGGCCAGCGTCAATCTAGCCAACCCAACCCCATGCCCGCCAACGGTGCAGGCCGCATCACCAGCGTTTACAGCGCCGGGCTCGCTGTCACGGCCTATGAGCTGGACTTTTTTGGACGTGTGGCAAGTCTGAAGGACGCCGCCCTGGCGCAATACCTGGCGACAGAAGAAGGCCGAAAAACCGCCCAAATCAGCCTGATTGCCAGCGTGGCCAACACCTATCTGGCTTTGCTGGCAGACGACGAGCTGCTGCTAATGACACAGCAAACGCTGGGCACGCGGCAATCGTCGTACAAGCTGGCCAAACTGCGTTTTGACGCAGGCGTGGCGTCCGAGCTTGATTTGCGGTCGGCCGAGTCCTTGCTGGAAGCCGCCAACACCGCGCTGGCCCAGCAAACGCGCCAGCGGGCGCTGAGCGAGAACGCCTTGACCTTGCTGGTGGGCCAAAGCTCTGGCTTGAATTTGTCTGCCAAAGACGCTTCGTTTGCAAGCACCACTCTGCAAGACATACCCGCCGGGCTGCCGTCAGACCTGCTGGTGCGCAGACCCGACATTCGCCAGGCCGAACAACTTCTGATCGCGGCCAACGCCAACATTGGCGCAGCGCGGGCGGCGTTCTTCCCGCGCATTTCCCTCACCGCCAGCGCGGGCTCGGCCAGCTCACGCCTGGCGGGCTTGTTCCAATCAGGCACTTGGGGCTGGACGCTGGCGCCACAGTTGCTGCTGCCAATATTCGACGCAGGCCGTAACAGGGCTGGGCTGGCCTCCAGCAAGGCGGCTGAAGGCATCGCCGTGGCTACTTATGAAAAAGCCATCCAGACCGCCTTCAAAGAGGTGGCAGACGCCCTGGCGGGCCGCGCTACGTTTGCAGAGCAATTGCGGGCCAGCCAGGCCCAAGCCAATGCTGAAGCGGTGCGATACCGGTTGGCTGATTTGCGCTACCAAAACGGTGTGGCCAGTCAGCTCGACCAATTGGATGCGCAGCGCTCATTGTTTGCTGCCCGCCAGGCCGTGGTGCAAACCCGGCTCGCGCAGTTGCAAAGCCAGGTCACGCTTTACAAGGTGTTGGGGGGTGGCTGGAAGGATGAGGCGACGTCAGTGCAAGCACCTTGATGCTTTCGGTTAGCTATCTATTTGATAGCTGCTCGCGCATATATCCATTGGTAAAAAGGCCTAAATAATGCCTGAAAACGGCCTAAAAAGGCTGTTTTCGGGCCGATTTCAGCTGCCAGCCACCTTCATCCGGTTGACCAGAATCGACCCCACGGTTTTTGCGCCGTAGTTGTAGGTGTCTGCGCCGACGGCGGTGATGCCCATCAGCATGTCTTTCAGGTTGCCCGCGATGGTGATTTCTTCGACCGGAAAGGCGATTTGGCCTTTCTCAACCCAAAAGCCTGACGCCCCGCGTGAATAGTCGCCTGTCACGTAGTTCACGCCTTGGCCCATCAGCTCGGTAACAAACAGGCCTGTACCGAGTTTTTTCAGCATTTTGTCCAGATCGTCGCCGGGCTTGGTTTGGCGGCTGCTCAGCACCAGGTTGTGGGAGCCACCCGCGTTGCCGGTGGTGCGCATACCCAGTTTGCGGGCAGAGTAGGTGCTTAAAAAATAGCCTTGAACAATGCCGGCCTCGACCACGGTGCGGGCACGGGTTTTGACACCTTCTTCATCGAACGGGGCGCTGCCTTTGCCCTTCATTAAAAACGGGTCTTCTGTGATGTCAATAAAGGCGGGAAAGGCGGCTTTGCCTAAAGAGTCGAGCAAGAACGTGCTCTTGCGGTACAACGCACCGCCGCTGATGGCCTGTGTAAAGCTGCCCAGCAGGCCTGCGGCCAATGGGGATTCAAACAGCACCGGGCATTCGCAGGTTTTGACTTTGCGGCTTTTCAGGCGTGACAACGCGCGTTCAGCAGCGTAACGGCCCACCGCTTCGGGGCTGGCCAGGTCGCACGCATCTCGCATGGACGTGTACCAGGCATCGCGCTGCATGTCGCCGCTTTTGCCGGGCGATGAGGCGATAGGAGATGCCGACATGGAGTGGCGTGAGCTGGCATATCCACCCCTGAAACCCCGTGTGTTGGCGCTGAAAAAATGCGACTGCTGCGCCGACACGCCTGCGCCTTCGCTGTTGGTGACGCGCTTGCTCACGCCCAAGGCAGCGGCTTCGCACTGCTGCGCCAAAATGGCCGCGTCTTCACTGGTGATGTCCCAGGGGTGAAACAAATCCAGGTCGGGGTGCTTGCGGGCGATGTCGCGCTCTGCGGGCAGGCCGCTGGACTTGTCTTCAGCGGTAAAGCGGGCAATGTCAAAAGCGGCTTTCACGGTTTGCTGTATCGCCGTTTTTGAAAAGTCGCTGGTGGCGGCATTGCCACGTTTTTGCCCAACGTACACGGTGATGCCCAGGGACTTGTCGCGATTGCGTTCGACATTTTCCAATTCGCCCTTGCGCACGCTAACCGACAGGCCGCAGCCTTCAGAGGCTTCAGCAGCGGCGTCGGTGGCACCCAATTTTTTGGCGTGGGCTAAAGCAGTGTCCACCAGGTCTTCAAAAAAATCGCGGCTGTAGCTGAAGCCTTTAAGGGGATGGGAGGAGGAGGGGGTAGAGGCTTTGGATGTCATATGGGTAGCTATGATACGAGGTGCTATGAATACCAAAAATACCAAGGGCACACCCAAGGCCATCAAAGGCTACTGGTCAAACGGCCGTTTCGTCAAACCCGAAGAGATCGCGCTTGAAGAAGTTGGCCCGCCCAGCAAGACCATGCTTAAGGCCGAGGCGGACGAAAAGCAGGCGCTGGGCGAGGCATTGCTCACGCTGCGCGCTGATTTGATGGCACGGCTGGATCTTCCCACCAAGCTGCTGGACGCCATCAAAGACGCTAAAAAAATCACCAATTTTGAGGGCAAACGCCGCCAGATGCAGTTCATCGGCAAGCTGATGCGCCCGCTGGATGCCGACCCGATTCGCGAAGCGATCAACGAGCAGCTCAATGGCTCAGCCCAACTGACGCTTCAACTTCACCTGGCCGAGCAGTGGCGCGACAAGCTGGTGGCCGACGATGACAGCCTGCAAGCCTGGCTGACGGACTACCCAGCCACAGATTCACAGCAACTGCGTGCGCTGATTCGCCAGGCCCGCAAAGACTACAAGCCTGAAAAGCCTGGCGAAGCGCCACGCCACGGCAAGTCATACCGTGAGATTTTCCAGTTGGTCAAAGCGCAGATGCAAGCCAGCAGCGAGCCAGACGCATGAAGCACGATGCAGTGAAAATCGGCATTGTGTCGGTGAGCGACCGTGCATCGGCAGGTGTCTATGTGGACAAGGGTTTGCCGGCGCTCAAAGACTGGCTGGGCAAGGCGTTGCTGAACCCGATCACCTTTGAAGAGCGCCTGATACCCGACGAGAAGGCGGGAATCAGCGCGGCACTGATTGATTTGGTCGGCGCAGGCTGCAGCCTGGTGCTAACGACAGGCGGCACAGGCCCAGCACTGCGTGACGTGACACCCGAGGCCACGCTCGCGGTCGCGCACAAAGAGATGCCCGGCTTTGGCGAGCAGATGCGGCAAATCAGCCTGACGTTTGTGCCCACCGCGATTTTGTCTCGGCAATGCGCGGTGGTGCGCGGCCAGTGTTTGATCATCAATCTGCCCGGTCAGCCCAAAGCGATTGCCGAAACGCTGGAAGGCTTGAAGAGCGAAGCAGGCGAACAAATCGTCCCCGGAATTTTTGCAGCAGTGCCCTACTGTGTCGACCTGATTGGCGGGCCCTATATTGAGACCCGGCCGGAAGTTTGCAAGGTTTTCAGGCCCAAATCGGCGTTGAGGGTAGCTGTTTAAGCCTTTTGTGGCTCGAAAAGCTCAAAAAGCAGTTTTTTTAGGTGTTAGATAAGTCGCTAGACCAATAGATACGGGCGCAAGCAGTTACTAAATTAATAGTAAATCTTGCAGTCAATCAAACCACCCGATTCAACTCCAGCCCGGCTCGCACTTTGTCCAGCGTGATCGGAAACTCGCGCACCCGCACACCCGTGGCGTTGTAAACCGCGTTGGCCACCGCAGCCCCCGCGCCGCAAATGCCCAGCTCGCCGACTCCTTTGATTTTGAGCGGATTGGTTTTGTCGTCGATCTCGTTCAAAAAATACACGTCGATTTTTGGGATGTCGGCATGCGACGGCACGTGGTACTCGGCCAGGTCGTGGTTGACGAAGTGACCGTCGCGTTTGTCGATCACTGCGTCTTCATGCAATGCTGAGCCCACGCCCCAAATCATCGCGCCACTGATCTGGCTTTTGGCAGTTTTTTCATTCAGGATTCGCCCTGCTGCAAACACGCCCAGCAGGCGGCTCACCCGGATTTCTCCAGTGTCGATGTTCACGCGTGCTTCAGCATAGTGTGCGCCGTAAGCTTGCTGCGAGAACTGTTTGGCCATGGCGCCGGGTTTGATTTCTCCACTGGCTTGCATGCCCAGCGTACCGGCCAGTGCGCCCAGCGTTTCAGTTTTGCCTGCGCCCGACACACTTCCGTTGGCAAACACCGCTTCAAGCGGGTTGATGCCCATTTTGGTCGCCAGCTTTTCGCGCAAATTCGTACAGGCATCAAACACGCCAGACCCTGAACTGGCTGCGCCCCAGGAGCCGCCCGAACCCGGTGTGGCCGGAAAGTCGCTGTCGCCCAACGCCATTCGCACGCGCTCAATCGGCAAGCCCATCATTTCGGCGGCAATTTGCGTGAGCACGGTGTAGCTGCCTGTGCCGATGTCGGTCATGGCCAACTTCACTGTGAGCACACCTTCACGGTTCAATGCCACGTCGGCCTTGGACGGCATCATGACGTTGGAGCGAATCGACGCGGCCATGCCCATGCCCACCAGCCAGCGGCCCTCGCGCTTTTGCGCGGGCAGGGCGCTGCGCTGGCTCCAGCCAAAGCGTGCAGCGCCGTCCTTCATGCAGGCCACTAGTATTTCGTTTCAATAAAACATTTACTTAATCAAGCTAATCTGCGATCATGTCAACCCAGTACCCCAACAGGAGACTGCAATGGCAAGACCAACGGCAAGGGCGGCACTGGTGCTCAGCCCATCTGAGCGAATCATG
>JANMIH010000298.1:0-1521 GCA_031375685.1 Polaromonas sp.
GCGCTGGTCGATGCGCTCAAGGCGTCCAACAACAAGGCGCGTGGTGTTGCTACCGTTAACCGCAACGTGACAGATACCGAGCTGCAAGACATGCACACCGCCGGAGTTCGCGGCACGCGTTTTAACTTCGTCAAACGCCTGGCCGACTTCACACCGCGCGATGTGCTGCTGGAAATCGCCAACCGCATTGCGCCGCTGGGCTGGCATGTGGTCGTGTACTTTGAAGCGGCTGACTTGCGCGAGCTGTATGAGTTTTTTACAGCGCTGCCAACCACCGTGGTGGTGGACCACATGGGCCGGCCCGATGTGACCAAGCCCGTTGATGGCCCTGAGTTTGAGCTGTTCGTGCGCATGATGCGGGAGCACCCCAATATATGGAGCAAAGTAAGCTGCCCCGAGCGCCTGAGCGTCAGCGGCCCCCAAGCCCTGAACGGCGAGCAGCACGCCTACCAGGATGTGGTGCCGTTTGCCAGACGGCTTGTTGAAACCTTCCCTGACCGCGTGCTGTGGGGCACCGACTGGCCACACCCTAACCTGAAAGACCACATGCCAGATGATGGCCTGCTGGTGGACTTTATCCCGCAGATTGCGATCACGCCCGAGTTGCAGCACAAGCTGCTGGTGGACAACCCGACACGACTGTACTGGAGCTGACGTGGCCCTGAACAAAAATTACCTGGACGTGCCCGGCACCACGATTTTTGATGCCGACGAAAGCCGCAAGGGCTACCACTTGAACCAGTTTTGCATGTCGCTGATGAAACCTGAAAACCGCGAGCGCTTCAAGGCAGACCAGCGGGCTTACCTTGACGAGTGGCCGATGACCGAAGCGCAAAAGCAGGCGGTGCTGGATGTGGATTTGAACCGCGCCATCTCACTGGGTGGCAACATTTACTTTTTGGCCAAACTGGGGGCCACGCTTGGCAAAAGCTTTCAGCAAATGGCCGGCAGCATGACAGGCATGACAGAGATGCAGTACCGCGACATGATGATTGGCGGCGGGCGCTCCGTTGAAGGCAACCGTGTGGTGGGTGAAAACGGAACGGCTCAGGCGCACCATCAGCCCCAAGGCAGCTCAGCTAAAAAGGGAGCGATGTAAATGGCAAAGATTTCCGCCAGCGTTTTCACATCTCACGTACCCGCCATTGGCGCCGCCCTGGACATGGGCAAGACGCACGAGCCTTACTGGCAACCGGTGTTCAAGGGTTACGAGGACTCAAAACAATGGATGAAGGACAACACGCCTGACGTGATTTTCCTGGTCTTCAACGACCACGCTACGGCGTTTAGTCTGGACATGATCCCGACGTTTGCGATTGGCACGGCCGCTAGTTACCAGCCCGCTGATGAAGGCTGGGGCCCGCGCCCTGTGCCGCAGGTACTAGTATTTCGTTTCAATAAAACATTTACTTAATCAAGCTAATCTGCGATCATGTCAACCCAGTACCCCAACAGGAGACTGCAATGGCAAGACCAACGGCAAGGGCGGCACTGGTGCTCAGCCCATCTGAGCGAATCATG
>JANMIH010000316.1:0-6140 GCA_031375685.1 Polaromonas sp.
GAGGACATCAGTTTCAAAGGTGGCATCGGTGGTATGTTTGATCAGTTCGCTGGCCATGCTGGCTCCTTCAAAAGGGTTATTTGACACTTCAAGTTTTAGGTATTTTGTCAGAAACCAAGTGTGTTCTTCGGTTATTACCTGTTCTTATCAACTATGACCCCCATAGCCAACCCTGTGAATCACCATGCCGTCAAAGCCAGTTGGCTTGATGCCATGGCGCAGCTGGCCGGGATGATGCGCGACAAAAATGTGCATCCGTCGCGTACCGTTGTGTTACTTCCTTATGCCCAGCTGATGCAAGAGGCCCGCTCGGCATGGGCTGATCACGCCCAAAGCCACGGCAACCCCAGCGCTTTTGTGCCACGCTTTGAAACCACCATGAACTGGGCCGGTGGCTCGACAGCATTTGCTGCTTCTTCCCAAGACATTCAAATGGATGCGGCTGTTGATGTGCTGACTGCCGCAAGCTATTTGCAGCGTGCCGGGCTTGCCGTTCAAACAAACTTGCTGGCGGGGCGACTGGTGGAAGCCGCCTGGTCGGTGGCGAAGGTGGCGGCAGCCCAAGCGCCGGCGCAGCGCCTGGCCTGGGGGGCGGACAAGGCGCTGTCGCTGGGTGAGGGCATGGCGTCAGAGACGCTGACTCTGGAACTGGCTGTTGCACGCATTGCATTGGCTTGGGCGGCGGCCTCTGGCTACCAGACCGATGTGCTGTTTGATGCTGAACTGGATTTGCTGGTTGTTGTGGATGGTTTTCAGTCTGAGCCTTTGACTGTCGCGCTCAAAAACCATTTTGCTGAGCGTGCTGAGAGCATTCAACTCAAATCGCCTGAGAGCCAAGGTGGTTTGGCGCTACATACCGCGCAAGACCTTGAAGATGAAGCTCATTTGGCTGCGGCCTGCGTGTTGTCGCACCTGCAGGCCGGGCGCAGCCCGGTCGCGCTGATTGCGCAGGATCGGGTGGTAACACGCCGGGTGCGTGCCATGCTGGCTGATAAAGGCGTCGCCCTGCGAGACGAAACCGGCTGGAAGCTGTCAACCACACGCGCTGCTGCGACGCTGATCGGCCTGCTGGCTGCAGCGCTCTGGGACGCATCCACAGATACGGTGCTTGACTGGCTGAAAAACGCGCCCGCCATTGATGCCAAACAAGTCGCCTTGGCAGAGACCGCTTTGCGAAAAATCGGCAGTCGTACCTGGCGCAGCGTGCCCGTTGACCAGCCAGACATTGCTCCGGTTGCACTAGGCGTTGCCGCGCTGCGCACGCCGCTCCAAGCGAGCCGGCCACTGGCTGAATGGCTCAGTGCCACCCAGAGCGCGCTGCAAACCTCAGGTCAATGGGAGGCCTTGGCCAATGACGTGGCGGGCAAGGCCGTGCTGGCAGCATTGCACATGCATGAGGGTACTGACCCAACTGCCTTCGGCAACCCGCGCATGAGTCTGCAAGACTTCACCGCCTGGGCCAATCAAGCACTGGAATCCGCCA
Organism: Polaromonas sp.; assembly: GCA_031375685.1. GTDB lineage: Bacteria > Pseudomonadota > Gammaproteobacteria > Burkholderiales > Burkholderiaceae_C > Polaromonas. The sequence continues at coordinate 1,484 of JANMIH010000316.1, forward strand.
GCTTTGCGCCGCCGCATCCGCCCGTCGCACAGGTTGTGATATTGCCGCTCAGCCAGTTGCTGGGCCGACCCATGCAGGCGGTGGTGTTGCCTGGTTGCGATGAGATCCGTTTGGCCGTGTCGCCAGAGCCACCAGGCCAGTGGACGCCCGCGCAGCGCGCCTTGCTGGGATTGCAGTCGCGGCAAGCGTTGGCCGATGCCCGGCGCGCGGCCTGGCAATATGCGCTGACCGCGCCGCATCTGGATGTGCTGTGGCGCTTGAGCGAAGGCGGTGAGCGCTTGATGCCCAGTGGTCTGGTTCAACAGCTGATGCTTGACAAATCATTGCCACTGGCCCGCGACCTGCGCCCGGCTAGAACCGTAGCGATTCAACCCACGCCGCAGCCAATGCCCACAGGCCAAGCGCTGGCCATCGGCAAGCTGTCAGCCAGCGCCTATGAAGACTTGCGCCGCTGCCCGTACCGCTTTTTTGCACTTAGGCAGCTCAAGCTGCAAGAAGCCGATGAGCTGGAAAGCGAGCTGGGCAAACGCGACTTTGGCAATTGGCTGCACTGGCTGCTGAACCGCTTCCATGAGGCATTAAAAGCGACGCCAACCCAAGAAATACGCGCGCAACAAGCTATGGTTAACAGAGCGGCTGATGAGGCTACCCAAGCCCTGGGCTTGAGTGCAGAAGAGTTCGTTCCGTTCGCCGCCATCTGGCCGCGCGTGCGGGACGGTTACCTGGACTGGCTGGCGACGCATCAAGCCAGCGGCGCAACTTACACAGAAGGTGAAGTCTGGAAAAACATGCCGCTGGGCAGCATCGAGCTGGTGGGCAAGATCGACCGCATCGACCACTTACCTGATGGCAGCCGCCTGGTGATGGACTACAAAACCGAGGCGCGCAGCACCACCCAGGCACGCATCAACGACGCAGGTGAAGACACCCAACTGGCTTTTTACGCCGCGCTGCTGGAAGACGACACGCTGGCTGCTGCCTATGTGAATCTGGGTGAAAAAGAGCCGACCAAAGCCTATGCGCAAGCAGAGATTGTTGCGCTGCGCGATGACCTGATTGGCGGGATTTTGAGTGACATGCAGCGCATTGGCGAGGGTGCGCCGTTGCCGGCGCTGGGTGAAGGCAAAGCCTGCGAATATTGCGCTGCGCGTGGCTTGTGCCGTAAGGACTTCTGGTCATGAATCCCGCATACACCCACAACGGCGAGCCAGTCTCTGCAGAAGCTTTCTACGCCATTGCCTGTGACCCGCGCCGAAGCGTAGCAGTCGAAGCCTGTGCCGGCGCTGGCAAGACCTGGATGCTGGTCTCGCGCATGGTTCGCGCCCTGCTGGACGGGCAGACCAAACCGCATGAAATACTGGCCATCACCTTCACTAAAAAAGCGGCGGGCGAGATGCGCGAGCGTTTGTATGAGTGGCTGGCGCAGTTTGCCCAGGCCGATGATGAAACGCTTGAACAAGAGCTGATAAATCGTGGTATTTTGCGCGATTTTGAGGGTAAAAACAGCCTTCAGACCAATGAATACGGGCGCAAGCAGCTATCAAATTTATACACCCAAGTGCTTGCCAATGGCCGCCCGGTGCAGATCAGAACCTTTCACAGCTGGTTTGCCGCCTTGCTGCGTACCGCGCCCATAGCTACCTTGCAACAACTCGGCCTGCCAATCAACTACGAACTGCTGGAAGACGACAGCCAGGCCAAAGTGCTGGTCTGGCGGCGGTTTTATGCAGCTTTGTTGACCCGGCCTGAGCTGAAGACTGATTTTGAGAACGTGGTGCTGGCGCATGGCCGCCATCAGGCGGGCGTTGCCTTGCAAGGCGCTTTGGACAAACGCACAGAGTTTTTATTGGCCGATGCCGCTGGGGCGGTTGACAGCTCGGTGCAGCATTTCACGGTGCAGTTTCCCGAATTTGCCGGACTGGCGCGTCCTGAGGAGGCTTTGCGCACGGGCGCTGCGCGCGAGCTGATGCTGGCTGCTGCCAAGGCTTTGGGCCAAGCGGCAGCGCCGACGTTTGCAGCCAAAGGCGTTGAGCTGGAGGCTGCTTTAAGCCAAGGCAACGCAGCGGGCGTTTTGATCAGCCTCCTGACCGACAAAGGCACACCGCGCAAATTCGGTGAAAAAATCATCGGGATTGCCGCTGTGCGTGAAGCACAAGACCTAGCTTTAAAAATCGCAGAAGCAGTCACCCAGCACGATGCCTGGGACTACCAGCAGCGCATGGCACGGCTGGCCAGATTGCTGCTGGCAGAGTTTGCCGCGCTCAAGCGTGAGCGCGGCTGGGTCGACATGAACGATGTGGAGCGCGCCGCACAAACCATGCTGTCGGATGACGAGCTGTCAGGCTGGGTGCAGGAGCGGCTGGACGCCAACATCCGGCATTTGATGATTGACGAATTCCAGGACACCAACCCGCTGCAATGGCAGGCGCTGTCAAGTTGGCTGAGTGGGTATGCAGGGGCTGCCAAAGCCCCCAGTGTCTTCATCGTGGGTGACCCCAAGCAAAGCATTTACCGCTTTCGCCGCGCCGAGCCGCAGGTGTTCATTGCCGCGCAGGCCTTCATGCGCGACGCTCTCGGTGGCGACGTGCTGGCCTGTGACCACACGCGGCGCAGCAGCCAGACGGTGATTGCGACGGTCAATGCGGTGATGGGCGAGGCGCAGGAAACGGATGGTTATGAGGGTTTCAGGCCGCACACCACCTCGTCCGCTGAGCCGGGCAGGGTACTCAGACTGCCCACCGTGCCGCGTGGCGAAAAAAGCCAGGACTCAGAAACTTTGACCTGGCGCGACAGCTTGACCACGCCCCGGGAACTGCCGGAAGAAACCCTGCGCACATTAGAAGCTCGTCAAGCCGCTTTGTGGATTCAAAACCAGATTGACAGCGGCCTTCAACCTTCAGACGTGATGGCCTTGAGCCGCAAGCGCGCCAGCCTGCTGCCGCTGCAACAAGAGCTGCGCGCGCTGCACATCTCGGCCCAGATTGGTGAAAAAACCGAACTGATTGAATGCTGCGAGGTGCTGGACGTTGTCGCGCTGCTTGACGTGCTGGTGTCGCCCCAGCATGACTTGTCGTTAGCCCGTGCGCTGCGCTCACCGCTTTTTAATTTAAGCGACGAGGCGCTACTGCAGATTGTTTTGGCCAAAACGGATTCAAAACAGTCCTGGTATGACGTGCTACAAAATAAGGAGCTGGTTGCACCCGAATTGATTGGAATTGGGTCGGTTTTAACCAAATATAAAGCGCTTGTCGACGCGCTTCCCCCGCACGATGCGCTGCAAGCCATTTTTGTCCAGGGCGATGTGCTGGCCCGCTTTGGCGCGGCTGCACCCGCTGCCAGCCGTGCGGCAGTGCTGTCTAACTTGCGGGCGCTGTTAACGGCCGCTTTGCAGCTCAACGGTGGCCGCTATGCCACGCCGTATGCCTTTGTGCGCGCGCTCAAGGCGGGCGTTTTGCAAGCGCCTGCAGCCGTGCATTCAAACGCCGTTCGGCTGTTGACCATCCACGGTGCCAAAGGTCTGGAAGCAGACGCTGTGCTACTGTTGGATACCGACACCACTGAACGCAACGCGGCCAGCATGAGCGTGTTGGTGGACTGGCCAGGGCAGGCGCAGACGCCGCAAAAGTTTGTATTTTTAATCAGCGAAAGCAAGCCGCCCGCCTGCGCCCAAGCCTCGCTGGCCACAGAGCAAGCCGCACGCCAGCGTGAAGAGCTCAACGCCCTGTACGTGGCCATGACGCGGGCTAAAAACACACTGGCCGTGTCGTCGATTGAGCCCTACCGCGAAGCCCCCACAAGCTGGTGGCGGCGCCTGCATGACTTGACCGATCAAGCGCACGTCATGCCGCAGGGCATCAGGCATGAAAGCACTGAAGCTGTCGATTTCAATTTGCCAGACTTGCCCGCCTTTACGCCAATCAATAGCGTGCTGACGACGCCGGTCGAGCCTGATTCAGCCTCAGCTCGCGTTGGCAAAGCCATGCATCGCCTGCTGGAGCGGGGTGACACCACAGCCCAGACTGCCAGCCGTGTAGCGCGAGAATTTGGTTTGAGTCCTGAGCAGTTACAAGACGCGCAAATCAAAGCCCAGCGGATCAAAACCGGTGCCGCCGCCTGGGCCTGGGACGCAGCGGCCATTGCCTGGCAAGGCAATGAGGTGGAACTGACGCATGAGGGCGACACCTTCAGGCTCGACCGACTGGTGCAGCGCAGGGACGTTGGCCATGAAGGCCACTGGTGGGTGCTGGACTACAAATCTGCTGCCAACCCACAAGCCCAGACCGACCTGGTGGCGAAAATGCAAACCTACAAATCGGCGTTGCTGGCGATTTACCCAGACCAGGTGGTCAAGGCGGCGTTTTTAACGGCTCAAGGCGCTGTCATTGAAGTGGCCTGAGATAATTGTGCGGGAAGCCATCAAAAAGTGGCCAAAAACGGCTCCCAGAGTGCTTTTTTAGCCTTCAAATATGCCTAAAGCCCAATAAAAACGCGCGCAAGTAGCTCCTAAAATAATAGCAAAATAACGATAATATCGGACCTTCAATTGGCTCTTAAATCTGCTTCACCTGTCAAGGTCGTTGTCATCGGCGGCGGCCCGGCGGGACTGATGGCGGCTGAAACCATTGCCGGTGCAACCAATACAGGCACTGCCATCCAG
>JANMIH010000318.1:0-5834 GCA_031375685.1 Polaromonas sp.
GACCTGTGCATCCGTGACACCCAACAACCCCAACGCACGCCGAACCGCTTCGGCACGCTTTTGGCCCAAGGCCAGGTTGTACTCACGACCGCCCCGTTCGTCGGTATGACCTTCAATCGCCATCTTGCGGGCTTTGTTGGCCGCCATATATCTTGCATGCGCTTCCACCGCACCCTGAAATTCTGGCTTCAGGGTAAAGCTGTCGTAGTCAAAGTAGATGATTTTTGCGACACCTGCCGGACCCTCAACAGCATTGCTGTTGGCCATGATCTCAACAGGTGCAACACCTGAACTGGCAGCGCCGCTGGTGCTGGGTTGAGCTGTAACAGGTGTCGCTGTACGGCTTTCAACTGGCACTTCGTCGAGTTTGACGCTTGAGCCGCAGGCCGCGAGCAACGCTGTCAGTGCGACAACTGAAATCATGGAAAAAAGATGGCGTTTCATTTAGTACCCCTGAAGAAAATTGAAAACTTAAATCAATCAGTATGCGAGAAAAATGCAACGGCGCTGTCAGTCAATAGCGTTTTTTGAGGTGGTCTTCAACGTGAAAATGGTCCCCAATCGGGTTCACGAATATCGCCACTTGCGCCTGCCAGCCGGGCCTTGATTTTCCCGTCAAGCGTGGTGGTCATCAACGCTTCACGTCCTTGCTGCTGAGTCGCGTAAACAATCAGGCGGCTGTTGGGTGCAAAACTCGGGCTCTCATCCGCGCTGGTGTCGGTAATTTGGTTCACAGCACCACCCGCAAGCTCCATCACCTGGAGCTTAAAAGCGCCTCCGACGCGAGAAATGTAAGCTAAATATTTGCCGTCTGCACTCAGGGCTGGCGATATGTTGTAGCTGCCTGTGAAAGTAACGCGCTCAATGTTTCCGCCCGAGGCGCTCATTCGGTAAATTTGGGGCGCACCACCCCGGTCACTGACAAAATAAATGCTTTTGCCATCGGGCGAAAAGGCAGGCTCTGTGTCGATACTGGACGATTGCGTCAAACGGCGCGGCTCGCCGCCGTTTGCGTCCATGGTGTACAACTGTGAGCCGCCGTCCCGGCTGAGCGTAGCCACAATTTGCCTGCCATCCGGTGACCATGCAGGTGCGCTATTGGAACCGCGAAAATTTGCCAACAAGCGCCGCTTGCCGCTGGCAACATCGTGCGCATAAATGACCGGCTTGCGCGACTCGAAGGACACGTAGGCCAGTTGCGCGCCATTGGGTGACCAGGCTGGTGAAATAATCGGCTCAGGGCTGGCCAAAGCCGATTGCGCGTTTTCACCATCGGCATCAGCGACCCAAAGTGTGTAGCGCTGCCCTGCTTTGGTGACGTAGGCTATACGGGTCGAAAAAACACCTTTTTCGCCAGTCAACTTTTCATAAACAAAGTCTGAAAGACGATGAGCCGACAAGCGCAATTCGGCAGCCGTCACGGCGTAGCTTGGCCCACCCAAATCCTGACCGCGGAGCACATCCCATAGCCGCAGGCGAACATCGAACCGGCCATCGGCAAGGGGCGTGACGCTGCCCGTGACGAGTGAGTCCGCGCCCTTTTGCTTCCACAAAGCCATGTCAGGCCGGGAACTCTCATCAAGCGTGACGCCAGATGTGTCAACCGCGCGAAAGATACCGCTGCGCTCCAGGTCAGCCTTGACAATAGCGCCAATTTTTTGCGGGGCTTGCGCCTCACCGCGAAAAGTTGCAATCGCTATCGGCATCTGCGTCAAACCAACGCCGGATACTTCCACCCTAAACTGCGCAAATACGGCTTCCCCCAAAAGAGCTGAAAGCCCAGTCAGTAGACTACGTTTTTTCATCTTCAATTCCTCTGGTGTCGATTTGATTCTGCAAATTTAGGCAGTAAAGTTCAAAATACTTTCCGAATGCTGCTTGGGACTGCATCCAACAAACGGCAAAACCCATTGATCCGTCCAAAAATCCAAGCCTCAAGATGTAGCTGCGTATGAACGCAGCAACTGCTGCAAGAACTGCGCGGGGAACGGTTGTCACTTGACCCAACGTGAAACGCTGTTTCGCCCAATCTTCACTGTACCTTTGTGTTTTTCGCCAAAACTGGTCTGCCTGCGCATAACTAAAGTGCAGGAGCGGGGACTTTAACTTTCCGACGGTAGTATTGGTGTGGCTCGGCATCAATTTTTCGTGGACTAAATCGTCAGTAAACCTAGCACAACCCCTTTTAAACAACCTCAGTACACGATCCGGTGTCCAGCCACAATGCTTGATCCACTGCCCCCTGAACTGGGTAATTCGAGAAATTTCGTAACATTCAATGTAAGGCCTACTAAGTGTCGAAGTAGTTGCAAAATCACCAGAAATGATGATGGATTGAATTTCGTCACGAAGCGCATCTGTAACAACCTCATCTGCATCTAAGGACAAAACCCACTGGCCATGGGCAAGTGCTAAACCTCTGTTTTTTTGAACACCAAAACCCGGCCAATCGTTAGTCGAGACAACCGTCGCGCCGTGCTTAATTGCCACAGCCACAGTTTCATCTTCACTGCCGTTTTCCACTACGATCAATTCGTCAGCAAACGCTACTGAAGCGAGACAACGCGCAAGCGTCAGCGCCTCATTTTTCGCAATAATTACGATTGACAGTCTGCACGTAGGTACAACTGAATTCGCATCACGGGCAGTTGCTGAAATCATTTGATTAGATGGTAACTGACAGAACAAAGCGTCCTTTTTTTGTGGGTGCATTAAGATCAATATACCGACTAAAAGATTCTCTTTGCCTGCAAAAAATATGACGCTTTCCCCCCAACACATTTTATTAATAAAAGCGCACAGCATGGGAATAGGAGATTTGCTACGCAGTTCTGCGGCGTGGCGCTCGATAAAGCAACGATGGCCGGATGCAAAGTTGCACTTGCTGATGCTTCAAAAGCAAAGCATTCCAGCGACAGAGGAGTTTATTTCTACACATCACTTGTTGTCTACTGCGACTTTTGTCAAAGTCAAGCTCGATTCGCACTCGAACGCTCGAAAGAAAATTTCGTACTTTGAACTATCACGTCGAACCAAACGCCAGTTGAAAGAGGTTTCTTACGACCTTGTGATTGACTTTGAGCCATACGGACTGACCACATCACTGCTGACCCGCCAGCTAGCAACAGGGAGCGGAGTAGTTTCCGTCGGCATAGCCCAATTTCCTCTTAGAAAGTACTTCTACGACATTGCATCGCCCTCGTCACGCCATTACCGCGCACAAAATAATTTAAGTTCGCCGATGGATTACGTTGAGCGCGATTTTGTCTCGCTCGTCGGTCTTGGCATTGCAAGAGAAAAGACGCGCATTGAACTACGGCTGACGCCAAATGCGTTGCGGTGGGTACAAATGCACACTGAAAAATTCGATCCCAGGGCGAAGAAGGTTGTACTCAATATCGGATGCGGCACAGAGGATGCCTTGCCAAAGCGCCCTGAAATGGACGCTATCGTTGAGGCGATGTTGGTATTTTTTATGCGCCGGCCTTTTGAATTGCATCTATCCGGCGCAAGTTATGAATATGAAGTGAATGAAACATTTATGCGGCTTTTCGCTGCACGTGCGGCAAGCTTGAAATTGACACCCGTCATGACGAACTGGGCGGGTCAGTGCAAACTTGACGAGCTAGCCGGGCTGATATCTAAAGCCAGCATCATGGTGTCCAGCGATTCGGGACCGTACCACATGGCAGTTGCTCTTAAGGTGCCGACGGTATGTTGGTTTAACTTCCCCACTCCAGCTTCGTACCATGATCACGATGATGTCGCGCTACTCGTCAACCCCAGTCCTGTAACGTTTGCAGATGCGGCCGATAAATTATTTTTTGAGGCCTGAAAAAAATTAGAGCATCGATCTCAATCTTTTCATGAAAGCATCTGACTGGATAATCCTTGCTTTATAAAATTTTGATAAGCGCCGGGCTGGGTGATCAAGTCATCGTGTTTGCCGTGCTGGACCACGAAACCATCGCGCATCACTACGATGGTGTCCGCGTCCTTGATAGTTGATAACCTATGAGCAATTGCGATCGTGGTTCTACCAACCATGGCGGCTCTTAACGCAACTTGAACTAATTTGTCAGTATTCGTATCGAGCGCAGAAGTAACCTCATCCAAAATCAAGATAGGTGCATCTTTGTAGAGTGCACGTGCGATGGCAACACGCTGTCTTTCACCGCCGGACAGCGCAACTGCGTTGTGACCCAGACTTGAATCCATGCCCAGAGGAAGGCTATCAACCAAATCCGACAAACAAGCCGCGTCAATGCAACGTTTAGCACGCTCACGATCGACTTGCTGCCCAAGCGTCACATTGCACAACAATGTTTCATTGAGCATGACAACATTTTGCGAGACCAGTGCAAACTGACGACGTAACGCCATTAAATCCCAATCACGCAACTCTACGCCATCTAAGGTGACACTTCCGTCCGTGCAATCTACAAATCTAAGCAGTACATTTACCAAACTGGTTTTACCCGATCCAGACAAACCTATTAAGGCAACGAACTGCCCACTTTCAATCGTTAAATCAACCCCAGTGAGAGCTTGAGTTTTGGAGTTTGGATAGCGTAAACCTACTTTTTGAAAAGATATCTTGCCCTGACTTCGATCTACCGTGCAATTACCACTCGTCTCAGAAGTCACCGTCTCGACCAACGCGATGGCGCGTTCCGCTGCGACAAGACCGCGAGTCACTGTGCTTGTCACTTCTGACAAATGTTTGATTGGGGCAATCAGCATGAGCATGGCTGTCACGAATGACACAAAACCGCCCGCCGACAAAGCGTCTGACTGACTTTGCATAACAGCTACGGTAACCACAGCAGCAAGGGCAACCGATCCAAAAATATTTGTAATCGGTGATACAGCTGAGCCCGCTATCGCCGTCTTCATGGCGATCCGATACATCAGCGCATTTACGCTTGCAAAGCGAGCTTTCTGCTGGTGCTGTGCAGCTTGAAGCCGGATCTCCTTGTGTGCCAGTACATTTTCTTCGACCACGTAAGCCAACTGGTCAATCGCTGCCTGCGAAAACTTGGTCAATTTGTACAAGCGTACCGCTATCGCACGCATAGCAATGGCAACCGCTGGAAAAATAAAAACAACAATCAGAGTAAGTTTCCAGTTCAGATAAAGCAAATAAGCAAACAGCGCAGCGATGGCTATGGTGTCTTTCACCAGAGTAGTGATGGACTGCAGCAGTAACACGGCTCCATTTGTGGCTTCAAATACAACGGTATTGGCCAATTGCGTAGCCGGCTGCTGACGGTAAAGACTCAATTCAGCAGAATTGATGGAATCAAACATCTCACTGCGTAATTTTTGCAAGCCGGTTTGCGCAATTTTTGCCAATGCAACATCAGCTACAAACGTGGCGGTTGAACGCAGCATAAACAGGCCAATAATGACAACAGGAATTAACCATATTGGTATGAGCAACGTTTTAAAGCCACTGTCCAACAGCGGCTTCAGTAGCGCAGGGATTGCTGGCTCCAGAGCACCGCCCAGCACAACGCTCAGCGCTAATGCTGCCCATGCATATCCAGGCAATGAAAAGTATGAAATAACGTGCAAAAACCGTTTTACAACGGATTTCACCGGCGTAAAAAATGCCTCAATTTTTGACATCATGCCCACTTTTCTCAAGGAAAGTAGATTGGGGGGACTTGTAAAGCAAAATGCCAAAAGCAATACAGAAAAAATCGCCCATACCAATTCCGTAGATCATTGAATTGAACAAACCAGAAACGATTAGCGCGATTAGAACTGCCTGAATCGTCGAGTTATTGCGGTGCAGCTGCTTTCGACTGGCCAGATAGATGTTGGCCAGC
>JANMIH010000331.1:0-2027 GCA_031375685.1 Polaromonas sp.
AGCGGAGCGCAAGCGGTACTGACGGGCAATTGGGGCAGTGATTTGACGCTGCTGATCAAGGCCGCCAAAGATGTCGGTTTTGAAGGCAAGTTCTACACTTTCTACGGCAATGCACTCGGTGCGCCAGCCGCCATGGGTGAGGCCGGTGTGGGTAAAGTCATTGCGGTGGCGGAGTGGTTTCCCAATGCAGCGGGTGCGCCGTCAGAAGCTTTTTACCAGTCGTTTCGACAGCGCTTTCCGGCACCCAAGGACGATTACGTCCACATGCGGATGCAGATGGTGATTCAGGCGCTGGCTCAGAGCATTGAAAAAGCCGCCTCGATTGAGGCGGGCGCTGTGGCCGCGCAGCTGGAAAAAGCCGTGGTCACGATGGCGGGCCAAACAGGGGCAATGCGCGCCAGCGATCACCAGTTTCAGCAGCCGCTGCTCGTCGCTCAAATGGGCAGGCTGGGAGACGCCGGGGTGAAGTTTGATGTCGAAGGTTCGGGCTTTGGCTTTCGCGTGATCAAGGCGATTACGGCTGACAAGGCGGCGATGGCGACGACTTGCAAGATGGTTCGGCCTTAGGAGATTGCCATGCGCCAAGCCGTCCTGAATCTTGAAGAATCCATGATCCGCCAGGTTGCCAATGTGGGCATGGGACGCAGCGATGTGCTGAAGTTCTGGTTTGGAGAAAGCGACGAAGCGACGCCCCAGTTCATTCGCGACGCGGCGGCAGCGTCGATACAGCACGGCGAGACTTTTTATGCGCAAAACCTGGGGCTTCCTGAATTGCGGGAGGCAATTGCAGCTTATTCCCAATCAATTCGGGTGCAAGGCGCTTCAAAAATAGGAGCAGACCGGGACGCTGTCACGTCTGGCGGTGTGAATGCGCTGATGCTGGCAGTCCAGGCGCTGGTGGACTGTGGCGATGAGGTCGTGGTGGTCACGCCCGTCTGGCCCAACCTGACGGGGCAGCCCGCCATCATGGGCGCAGTGGTCAAGTCCGTCAGCCTCAAACCTGTGGCGGGGCAATGGCAACTGGACATGGCAGAACTGCTGGCGGCTGTCACGCCGAAAACAAAGCTTTTGACGCTGAACGCACCCAACAACCCGACAGGCTGGACGCTGTCGCTGGCTGAACAGGAAACCATCCTGGCGCATTGCCGCCAAACCGGGACGTGGATTTTGGCCGACGAGGTGTATGAAAGGCTGTACTTTGAGGCCACGAGCAATGGCTGCGCCCCCAGTTTTCTGGACATTGCCCAGCCTGATGACCGGCTGGTTGTGGTCAACAGCTTTTCCAAAAGCTTTTTAATGACCGGCTGGCGGCTGGGCTGGCTGGTGATGCCGCCTGCCATGACTGCGCAGATGGGCAAGCTGATTGAGTTCAATACCTCTTGTTCACCCGTGTTCATTCAACGCGCTGGATTGATGGCGATTGAACGAACCCTGGACGTCACACCCGGCGTGGTGGCGCATTTGAAAATCTGCCGTGACACGCTGATACCGCTGTTACATGCTGTGCCTGGCGTTCAGGTTGCGCCTGCCAAAGGCGGCATGTATGCGTTTTTCAGGCTGCAAGACCAGGTTAAATACGGCGATTCTCTGCTTGTTGCCAAGCGGCTGGTGCAAGAAGCTGGCTTGGGACTGGCACCTGGCAACGCTTTCATGGTCAACCCCGATGCAAATGCCCAAGGCTGGCTGCGCTGGTGCTTTGCCAGCCAGGACTTGAGCCGCCTGGCGCAGGGCGTACAGCGCCTCAAAAGCTGGCTATAATAAGTGGCTTTGCTAGGCACATCGCTTGGCGATACACGACGACAGACGGTTAAATCTCACGGTGAGAAGACTGGGTCGCTCGCAAGTTGCACTTTAAAGTGCGAGAAAGAAAATCATGATTGCAAAATCCATCAAGGCTGAAATTGTTCAGTCCAACGCGCGTGCCGCTGGCGACACGGGCAGTCCAGAAGTTCAAGTGGCGCTGTTGACCGGCCGCATCAACGAACTCACCCCCCATTTCAAGGCCAACGCCAAAGACCACCACGGTC
>JANMIH010000363.1:0-7690 GCA_031375685.1 Polaromonas sp.
CAAAAACGTCGGGTCAAAGTTGCCCATGTAGGCTTTGAGAATCTCGGGTGTGTCGCGCTCCGGGTCGACTGAAATAAACACCGCTTGCAGCTTGTCACCGTCTGCGCCTAGCGATTTTTTAATGCCAGCCAGCTCCGCCAGAGACGTGGGGCAGACATCCGGGCATTGGGTAAAACCAAAAAACACGACCACCACCTTGCCTGCAAAGTCTTTGACGCTGCGGGTTTGACCATTCTGGTCAGGCAAACCGTCTTTTGCAAAGTCTTTGGCGTAGTCAGCACCGGTCAGGTCAATGCTTTTGAATTGCGGCTTGTCAGGGCTGCAGCCCGTTAAAAACAGCCCCAAAAAACATATAAAAATGGCTTTCGACCAATGAATACGGGCGCAAGAAGCTCCTGAATTTATAGTAAATGCAGTCAACATAACACCTCTTAAATCAGGTAATGATCTACCAGAAGCGCCGCAAACAGCGCCGACAGATGAATCAGTGAAAAGCGAAACGTCTTGCGCGCCAGCGCATCTGAATAGTTGCGCCAGAGCTTGTAGCCGTACCAGCTAAAACCAAAGCTCAAACCCACCGCCGCCGCCAGATACAGCCAGCCGCTCATTTGAAACACAAACGGCATCAAACACGCTGGGAAAAGTACCAGCGTGTACAAAAAGATTTGCAGCCGGGTGAATTCATTGCCGTGGGTCACGGGCAGCATGGGCAGCCCAGCTTTGCGATAGTCTTCAACCCGGTACAGCGCCAGCGCCCAAAAGTGCGGCGGTGTCCACAAGAAAATGATGAGAAACAAAATCAGTGCCTCGGGGCCAACCGTGCCCGTCATGGCAGCCCAGCCGAGCACGGGCGGCATGGCGCCTGACGCGCCGCCGATGACAATGTTTTGCGGGGTCAGGGGCTTCAAAATCACGGTGTAAATCACGGCGTAACCCACAAAGGTGGCAAAGGTCAGCCACATCGTCAGCGGGTTCACCCAGACGTACAAAATGACCGAGCCGATGGCGCACAGCACCGTTGAAAAAGCCAGCGTCAACCAGTTGCTGATTTGCCCTTGCGCGGTAGCGCGCATGGCGGTGCGCTTCATGCGGGCGTCGATGCCCTGCTCTACCAGGCAGTTAAACGCAGCCGCTGCGCCCGCTACCAGCCAGATGCCAACGCAGGCGATCAAGCCCAGCTTGACATCAGCCAGCGTGGGCACACCAGGCACGGCCAGCACCATGCCGATCAGCGCACAAAACACAATCAGCTGAACCACGCGGGGTTTGGTCAGCACATAAAACTGCCTGAACTTCGACGGCTCGTGGGATAAGGGAAGACTTTGTGCGGTGCTCATTGGGTTCTTAGGCAAACAATCTGGATGCGCTGAATTTTGAGGCATTCACCGTTTGCCGTGCGCTGCGGATGCCGCAAACAACACCTGTCAGCACAATCACCAGCGCCGCAGCACCGCCCGTGTGCATGACCGCCGCCGCCAGCGGCCAGCCCAGCAACACGTTGCCCAAGCCTGTGGCAACTTGCAACAGTGCCAGGCCAGCCAGCCACAGGGCAGAGGTGCGCAGCGCCTGGATTTTGTAGAGCTTGACGGCAACCACCAGCATGGCGGCAAAAACAACATACGCGGTCAGGCGGTGAACGTAATGGATGGCTGTCAGTGCCTGAAAACTGATGTTGTCGCCGTTGCGGCCAGCACCCAACTCACGCCAGATCGTGAAGCCTTCGCGGAAATTCATCGCGGGCCACATCGAGCCCTGACAGGCCGGGAAGTCAGTGCATGCCAGCACCGCATAGTTGGTGCTGACCCAGCCGCCTAGCGCGATTTGCAGCCATAGTAAAGCGAAGGTAACCATCACCCAAGCCAGCGTGCCAGGCTGCAACGCAACGGGCAGTTGCTCGCCCTGCGCCTGGGCGTAACGGACATTTTGCACCTTGAGCAACGCCAGCAGAATCATGCCGCCCATCAGGTGAAGCGTAACGATGGCCGGAAACAGTTTCATCGTTACAGTCAATGCGCCAAATGCGCCTTGCAGACAGACCCAAAACAAGGTGAAAGTAGGCCACCAGGGCGAGATGTCAAACTGGGGATCTGCAGCGCTGAGGGTTGGCTCAAGCTCACGTGACTTTTTTCGGTTGCGCTCCAGCCAGGTGGTAATGGCCAGCGTCAAGATCAGCACGCCCACACCGGTTGCCAGATACCGGTGAATCATCTCAATCCAGGCTTTGGGAAATGTGACTGGCCCTGTTGGCATGGCAGCCTGTGCTGCGCTAATTTGCGGCGTGGCGCCTATCGGGCTGGCGTGGCCATAGCAACCCGGCCAGTCTGGGCAGCCCAGGCCGGAATCCGTCAACCGGGTAAAGGCACCAAATAACACCAGGTCAAAGGTCAGGAAAAGTGTGACCCAGGTCAGTGTGCGCAAGCGCTGGGCTGTTGGCGCATGCCGGCTTTTAAGCCAGACCCACGCCAGCGGCCCGATGGCGACGATCATGCCCATGATCATCAGCCGCACCGCAGGGCTCAGGTTGTAGAGTTCTGTCGTGTCCATGATTTTTAGCGACCTTCGATGTCCCAGCTGCCGGATGCGCGCAACAGACGGTCCAGATCTCGCTTGGCTTTGGCTGCGCCTGCGGCATCCATGTTGGCGGGAAAGCGCATCATGAGGTTACCGAGGGGGTCAACGACATACAGATGGTCTTGCAGGCGCTGGCTGCCTGCTGGCGGCAGCCATTGCGCCAAGGCTTCGGCGGGCACGCGCAGAACGGTTGCTTCGCTCAGCGCTGGCTGCAGGCGCGCATCCACGGCAGCGGCATCGGTCACCAGCCAGACACGGTCTAGACGGCCTTTTTGCTTGCCCAGCGACTCGCGCAACTGCCGCTGAAAGTACAAACGTTGCTGACAGGCAGTGTCGCAGGCTGCGCTGGCCACGCTGATCAGCAACCATTGTTTTTTTAGTTCTGAGAACTCGCCCGCTTTGCCACTCAAGTCGATGGTGGCCATGGCTGGCAAGGGTCGCTGCGGGGTGATCAGTTCGCCATAATTACGACGACCTTCAGGACGCACCACGTAATAGGTGAAGTAAGACGCGATAACGGGCGAGGCGCAGACCAGCAGCACGGCAATCATCTTCCAGCGGCCAGCGCGGCTGCGTGCGCCATCATCGGCAGGCACTGGCAGGTTGTGGACTGTGAGGCTCAGCGGCTCATCTTGCGCGACAGTTGAGGGCTTTGGGTGTGATTCAGACATTGAACTATTGTTTTCGCTTCAGGCGCCAGGGATTAATAAGTTGAAACCAGACATACAAGCCGATGACCAGCGCGCACAAGCCAAACCACTGAAACGCATAACCGTGGTGTTTGGCGATGCCCACATTCGGCGCGGCCCAGTCGCGCAGCAAGCCTTCATTGGCTGGACCCATTTGCAACATCGACACAGGCAACAAAGGCAAAGCGATTTCACGGCTGTAAGCGGGTATGTCAAGATTTTGCCGGATGCGCCCGTTATCAAGGCCTTTGAACTCGTATAACTTGGACGGCGGCGGGGCCATGCGTCCACGCACAGTGACGAGGCCTGCAGGCGTCTGAATGTCTGGCAACTTGGTACGGTCCGCAAAATTACGCAACACCCAACCGCGCTGCACCAAAATAATCTGGCCTGTGCCGTCCAACACCAGCGGCGTGATGGCGATCAAGCCTGTCTTGCCGTTCATCTGACGGTTGTCCAAAAACACAGTATGGTCTGCACGCCAAACGCCTTTGAGCGTCGCGCGGCGATGCACTGCGTCTTTTAAAATGTTAGGGTCGGCCAGGTCAAGGGCCTTCAAGATGAACTGGTTGCTTTGCGCCTCAATGGCCAATTGCAAATTTTGCTTCTGCGCTGCCCTGCGCAACTGCCACTGCCCCAACGAAAATGTCAGCGCGGCGACCAGGAGCGCAGCGGTTGTCAGCATCCAAAACCTTGCAGTCGACGACAATTTGGCCATCAGCCGATAATCCTGGTGTTCCGATTTTGATATTTCGGAACAAATGAAAGTGATGATTTCGCTGTCAGGTCTAGGCGCAAAACGAAGCCATAGCTCTGCCTATGGCAAGGCTTTGCAACGACGGCATGGCGGCGAAAGCGCGCTTTCATGTTTTGAAATATCAGAATCGGAACACTAAATGACATATCTAGTAGCCATTGCATTTTTAGCCATCATCGCCAGCCTGGCCACAGCACTTTTTTTCATGCTTAAGGACGGCACTGACGGAAAAGCAAAAACCAGCGGCATGGCGAAGGCGCTGGCTTTTCGGATTGGCTTTTCGGTGCTGCTGTTTGTATGCATTTTGATAGCCTGGAAGATGGGGGTTATCCAGCCAACGGGTTTGCCTGTTGCAAAATAAAGTTCTATTTTGAGAAACAACAAAGGCCGCGCAATGCGGCCTTTTGCATGTTGCGACAAGGTTTATTACAACCAATAAACCAGGATGTACAAGCCGAGCCAGACCACGTCGACAAAATGCCAGTACCAGGCCGCACCTTCAAAACCAAAATGCTTGTCAGCCGTGAAATGGCCTTTTTGCAGACGCAAGGTAATAAACAACAGCATCAGCATGCCAACAAACACGTGAAAGCCGTGAAAACCAGTGAGCATGTAAAAAGTCGAACCGAAAATGCCTGAGTTGAGTTTCAGGTTCAGGTCGGTGTACAGGTGGTAATACTCATAGCCCTGGACGCACAGGAACACAAAACCCAAAATCACCGTCATCCACATGAAAGCGATGGTTTTGGCGCGCTGGCCTTCACGCAGGGCGTGGTGGGCTATGGTCATCGTCACACCAGAGGTGAGCAGCAGCGCTGTGTTGATAGTGGGCAACCAGAAGGGGCCAACCGTCTGAAAAGGCTCAACGATATCGGCGGGAGACGCTGTCGCACCAGCGGCCATACTGGGCCACACGGCTTTGAAGTCTGGCCAGAGCAAAGCATTTTCCAGGCCGCCCAGCGCGGGCACAGAATGTGAACGAGCCCACCAGAGCGCAGTGAAAAACGCGCCAAAAAACATCACCTCGGAGAAAATAAACCAACTCATGGACCAGCGGAACGACAGGTCAATCTTGTAGCCATACAGGCCACCTTCGCTCTCGCGCACTGACTCGCTGAACCAGCGGTACAGCGTTACCAGCCACCAAACCATGCCAAAGGCCAGTGAGTACATGCCCCAGGTGTAACCATTGATCCATTTGCTGGCGCCCAAAACGACAAAAAGCAGGCCGATCGATGCCATCACCGGGTGGCTGGATGGCGCGGGCACAAAGTAGTGCGGGGTGCCTGTGGTGGTTGCTGATGACATTTTTAAACTCCTGCTTTCTCTAAATTCAATATCTGAAATGAGGCTTACTTACCCACAACCCAGGTAGCCAGCAGTATCAGGCTACCAACAAAAACAAAAACCCCGACCAGACCAGCAATGACGATATGCACAGGGTTGAGCTGTGCCACATCCTGCTCATAACCACCACGAGAGCGCAACCCGACAAATGACCACAGCACGGCTTTGACCGTGCTCAAGATTGAACTCTTGCGCTTGTGCGCTGGCAGATCTTGTGGCTTGTTCATACGCCGGGCGCTTTGGGCTCGATGGCAATGGCAGCCTGTGGCGCAGCGGGTGTGCGGCCACCGACTTCAAAAAAAGTGTAGGACAGCGTGATGGTCTGCACGTCTTTTGACAGTTTGGGGTCGATCACAAAAGCCACGGGCCACTGCTTCTTTTCACCCGGTGCGAGGGTGTATTGCTGAAAGCAGAAACATTCGAGTTTGTTGAAATGCGCACCCGCTTGGGTGGGCGCATAGCTCGGTATGGCTTGCGCAGACATCGTGCGATTTTGGGTGTTCTGGAACTCGTACATCACCGTCATCAACTCACCAGGGTGAACCTTGATGCTGCTTTGAGCGGGCTTGAAGTGCCAGGGACCGCGAGAGTTGGCATCAAACTCCACAGTGATGGTACGCGACACATCCACCTGTGTGTTGGCAGGCATCTTGGGCGTTGCACCAGGAATCTGCTTGTCACCCAAAGCCAGGATATTGATGCCCGTCATCTCACAAATGGCTTTGTAGATGGGCACCAGCGCGTAACCAAAACCAAACATGGCCAGGACGATCACGCCCAGCTTGCCGACCATCTTGGTATTTTCTCGATTGATAAACATGGAGAGTGTGCCGTTCAACGACCGAAGAAAATCATTTTGACCATGAAACCAGCGAAAAAGACGATGGCAACTGAGGCAAGGATGAGCCCAAGCCGCAGGTTGCTTTTCTTCTTGGCATTCGCGTCAGATGTCGTCATTGGTAGTGAATTTGAGGATTAATAACCAACCACACGCGTTGCAGATGCATCGAGCTTGGGTGGCGTCTCAAAGGTGTGAAACGGTGCAGGGGAAGGTACTTCCCACTCCAGGCCTTCGGCACCCTTTGCATTTTTGTCATCGGCGTCAATCCATGGGTTGGCGCGCGCTGGCTCGCCCTTGCCCTGCATCGCAGGAACAACGATAAACAGGAAAAAGTACAGCTGTGCAAAGCCGAAGAAGAAAGCGCCAACGCTGGCAATGGCATTGAAATCTGCGAACTGCATGGGGTAGTCAGCGTAGCGACGCGGCATGCCGGCCAGACCCAGGAAGTGCATTGGAAAAAAGGTGACGTTAAATGAAATCAGGGACCACCAAAAATGGATTTTGCCGCGCGTCTCACTGTACATCACACCCGTCCACTTGGGCGCCCAAAAATAGTAGCCTGCGAACATGGCATAGAGCGATCCCGCTACCAGAACGTAGTGAAAATGAGCCACCACGTAATACGTGTCTTGCAGTTGCGTGTCGATCGGTGCCACTGACAAAATCACACCGGTCAAACCGCCAATCGTGAATACGAAAATAAAACCAACCGCGAACAACATGGGGGTTTCAAACGACATGGAACCCTTCCACATGGTCGCGACCCAGTTGAACACCTTGACACCCGTGGGGACGGCAATCAACATGGTTGAATACATGAAAAACAACTGGCCCGTCACGGGCATGCCGGTGGTGAACATGTGATGCGCCCAAACCACGAAGCTCAAAATTGCGATGGAGCCCGTGGCATACACCATGGATGAGTAACCAAACAAACGCTTGCGTGAAAAAGCAGGAATGATGTGACTGATGATGCCGAAAGCCGGCAAGATCATGATGTACACCTCAGGGTGTCCAAAAAACCAGAAAATATGCTGGTACATCACCGGGTCACCGCCACCAGCGGGGTTGAAAAAGCTGGTGCCAAAATGCCGATCGGTCAGGGTCATGGTGATCGCGCCAGCCAACACCGGCATCACGGCGATCAGCAAATAAGCGGTGATCAGCCAGGTCCAGCAAAACATCGGCATCTTCATCAACGTCATGCCAGGCGCGCGCATGTTCAGGATCGTGACGATGATGTTGATGGATCCCATGATCGAGGATGCACCCAAGAGATGCAAAGCAAAAATGCCTGAGTCCATTGACGGACCCATTTGCAGTGTCAGAGGTGCATACAGCGTCCAGCCTGCAGCCGGCGCGCCACCAGGCAAGAAAAACGACGTCGCCAGCATCAGCGCTGCGGGAATCATGAGCCAGAAGCTGAAGTTATTCAAGCGTGCAAATGCCATGTCAGCAGCGCCAATTTGCAGCGGAATCATCCAG
>JANMIH010000366.1:0-10173 GCA_031375685.1 Polaromonas sp.
CGCGACGCCCGCTCGGCTGCCGACCTGGTCGGCTACCTCAACTACATCCACCCCTACCGTGTTCAAATTCTGGGTGAACGCGAAATAGCCTATTTGCTGAACACGGATGAAGAAGCCTGCGCCCGCCGAGTCTCACGCATCATCAAGCTGGAGCCCCCGGTACTTGTTCTTGCTGATGGACAAGCTGCGCCAGAAACACTGCTGGCCATGTGCGAACGGGCCGGGCTACCGATGTTTGCCACGCCAGAATCAGCCGCCTTTGTCATCGACGTGCTGCGCGCCTATCTGTCAAAGCACTTTGCCGACCGAACGTCGATGCATGGCGTGTTCATGGACATTTTGGGCTTGGGTGTGATGATCACTGGCGAGTCCGGTCTGGGCAAAAGCGAGCTGGGCCTGGAGCTGATCTCGCGCGGCCATGGTCTGGTGGCTGACGATGCGGTCGATTTGTACCGCATTAACCAGACCACCCTTGAAGGCCGCTGCCCCGACTTGCTGCAAAACCTGCTGGAGGTACGCGGCATTGGTTTGCTGGACATCAAAGCTATTTTTGGCGAGACGGCGGTGCGCCGCAAAATGCGCCTGAAAATGATCGTGCACCTGGTGCGCCGCGAAACCCTGGAGCGCGAATACGAACGCATCCCATACGAGCCTTTAAATCAGGAAGTGCTGGGCATACCGGTGCGCAAGGTCATCATTCAGGTTGAGGCCGGCCGCAACATCGCCGTGCTGGTAGAAGCTGCTGTGCGCAACGCTATTTTGCAGCTGCGCGGTATCAATACTTATCAGGAATTTGTCGAGCGGCACCGCAGGGCGATGGAGAATGATGAGTAGTTTGCTACAAATTAAGTAGCTGCTTGCGCCCGTATTTATTGGTATTCAGACTATTTCGGTAATTCAAATCACGCGTGCTGATGCCGCACAGATGTCGCAGTGCGGCTGGGGCATTTGTCTTTGGTGCAGTTGGCGTAAATCGACAGCGAATGGTCGGCAATTGTGAAACCCTTGGCCTTGGCCACAGCCTGCTGACGCTTTTCAATTTCTGCGTCGTAAAACTCTTCGACCTTGCCGCAGTCCAGGCACACCAGGTGGTCATGGTGTTGGCCTTCGTTCAGTTCAAACACCGCTTTGCCGGATTCAAAGTTGCTGCGGTTCAGCAATCCGGCCTGTTCAAACTGGGTGAGTACCCGGTATACCGTGGCCAGGCCGACGTCAGACCGATCTTCCAGCAGCACCCGAAACACATCTTCCGCCGTCATGTGGCGCTGCTTGCCCGTTTGAAAAATTTCAAGAATTTTCAGCCGTGGCAAGGTGGCCTTC
This sequence comes from Polaromonas sp., assembly GCA_031375685.1. Taxonomy (GTDB): domain Bacteria; phylum Pseudomonadota; class Gammaproteobacteria; order Burkholderiales; family Burkholderiaceae_C; genus Polaromonas. The sequence continues at coordinate 1,321 of JANMIH010000366.1, forward strand.
AGGCCGGTGTTTTTCAGTTCGTTGATGTTGCTCACGTCTTTTCCCCGACGAAAATCTGAATCCGTTGATCTCGCGGCTCAAAATACCCAGCCGCTACAATGTTTCATCATATCGCTACCGACTGCATCATGTCTGCAAAACACCGTTACACCACCACCTTCCTTCACCGCTCAAGCCTGATCTGTGTGGCCTGTCTGGCCGCAATGGGGCTGGCGGGTTGTAGCACGCTTGGCGATCTCAATTCAAGTTTCAATGCCAGCGCTGCCAACCCGGTCAACTGGATCACGCCTTACAAGATTGATGTGATTCAAGGTAACTTCATTTCAAAAGAGCAGGTTGAATTGCTCAAACCCGGCATGACGCGTGCGCAGGTCAAAGACGTGCTGGGCACGCCCCTGGTGTCCAGCGTTTTTCATGCGGATCGCTGGGACTATGTTTTTACTTTGAAGCGCCAGGGTGTTGAGCCGCAATCGTTCAGGTACGCGGTGTTTTTCAAAGGTGACCAACTGGAGCGTTTCGAAGGCGACACCATGCCCAGCAATGCCGAATTGATCGCCTCCCTGTCAAACAATCGCAAGTTTGGCAAGATTCCAGTGCTAGAGGCCACTGAAGAGCAACTCAAAAAAGCCGAAAAACCCTCAGCATCGGCCACCCCTGCTGCCAGCACGCCAGTCGTCACACCCGCAGGGACGCCACCCGCGACCTATCCGCCTCTGGAAAGCGCCAAGCCGTAATGCCTGCGGTCATGCAAGCCATTGCTGTTGCAGGCGCCAGCGGCCGCATGGGTCACATGCTGATTCGGGCGATTGCGCAAAGTACCGATTGCCAACTCAGCGGCGCGCTGGATCTGCCAGGCAGCCCCGGCATTGGCCTGGACGCAGCCGGTTTTTCTGGCCAGCCCAGCGGTGTGTTGATTGATGCAGACATACGCCAAGGCTTGAAGAAAGCCAGCGTGCTGATCGACTTTACCCGCCCCGAAGGCACCATGGCGCACCTGGCCGTCTGCCGCGACATGGGTGTGAAACTGGTAATCGGCACAACAGGGTTCAGCGACGCGCAAAAGGCCGAGTTGCTTCAGGCCTCTAAAACGATTGCCATCGTCATGGCGCCAAACATGAGTGTGGGCGTCAATGTCACCCTCAAACTGCTGGAGCTGGCGGCCAAATCGCTCAGCGCTGGCTATGACATTGAAATCATCGAAACGCACCACCGCCACAAGATTGATGCGCCTTCGGGTACAGCGCTCAAAATGGGTGAGGTGGTCGCCAAGGCTTTGGGGCGTGACCTCAAAGGCCATGCTGTTTTTGCCAGGGAAGGCATCACCGGCGCACGTGACCCTTTGGCGATTGGCTTTTCCGCTATTCGCGGCGGCGACATTGTGGGCGACCACACCGTCATGTTTGCCGGTATTGGCGAGCGGATTGAAATCACCCACAAGTCATCGACCCGCGAAGGTTATGCCGAAGGCAGTTTGCGCGCGGCGCGCTTTTTGGCTGACAAGCCCAACGGGCTGTTTGACATGTTTGATGTTTTGAATCTGAACTGAGGCAAGGATGAATTTCTTGAGTCTGATCAGCCAGGGCGGCGCTGTCAGTGTGATGGTGGCGGTTGTGCTGTTGCTGATGTCGATAGCCAGCTGGGTTGTGATTTTGTGGAAAGCCTGGCTGTTCAAACGCGCCGTAGGCGATGTCGCGCGCAGCATTGCAGCATTCTGGCAATCAGCGTCGGTTGCAGAGGCCGCTGACAAGGTGGCCGCGTTTGACCGCGAACAACTTGTGTTGCCCTTGATTATCGCCAGCAACATGGAAACCGGCAACACACTTGCCACGCGTGGCGACAAGTCCCAGCAATTGACCCGCGTGCTGCGCGATGCGCTGCACAAAGTGCTGCTCAAGCTGCAGTATGGCCAGGTACTGCTGGCCACCGTGGGTTCTACTGCGCCGTTTGTGGGCTTGTTAGGCACCGTCTGGGGCATCTACAACGCGCTGATCGCCATTGCATCGGCAGGCCAAATCACCATCGACAAAGTGTCGGGCCCTGTCGGAGAAGCGCTCATCATGACGGCAGCGGGATTGGCCGTGGCGATACCGGCGGTGCTGGCGTACAACATTTTTGGGCGTTATATCAATCGGATTGAAGCTGATTTGGAAGGCTTTGCCAGAGACCTTCGAGAACTGCTTATTCAGGAAACCAGCAAATGAGCTTCGGGGGACTGGAGCGTACCAAAGGCTCTGAGCCAATGAGCGAGATCAACGTCACGCCGATGGTGGATGTGATGCTGGTGCTGCTGGTGATTTTTATCCTCACGGCACCGCTGATGGCTTCGTCCATCAAGCTGGACTTGCCCAAGACCGATGCGGCCAAGGCGTCTGAAGCGCCCAAGTTTGTAATGCTGGTGGTCGACAAGGCAGGCCAGATTTTTTTAGACGACCAACCCATCGCGCTGGACGCTTTGAAAGCCAGCCTGAGTCAAACCGCCGTTAAAAACCCCGACACTGAAGTGCAACTGCGCGCTGACGAGGCCGTGCCTTACGGCAAAATTGTTGAAGTGATGGGCGCAGCGCAAAAAGCGGGTTTGAGCCGGATTGGCTTTGTCGCTGACGCGCCAAGCGTGGCGCCCCTGCCACCTGCTCGCTGACACGCTGAGTCCAGCATCTAAAATCAGCCATCCGCCACGATTGGCTGCAAGGCCTGTTCGATCAGGCGTTTTCTGCCACAGAACCACTTTCCATGCAAGCTACAGACCAATCCAAGCCGTACGACCACAAGCCCATTGAGGCTGCTGCCCAAACGCTCTGGACGGCCAACAACGTCTATCGCGTCGAAAATCAAGACAGCGCCAGCAAGCCGCTGGGCAAATACTACGCTTGCTCCATGCTGCCTTACCCCAGCGGCAAGCTGCACATGGGCCATGTGCGCAACTACACCATCAACGACATGCTCACGCGCTACCTGCGCATGAAGGGCTACAACGTGTTGATGCCCATGGGTTGGGACGCCTTTGGTTTGCCGGCTGAAAACGCCGCCATGAAAAACAACGTACCTCCCGCCCAATGGACCTACGACAACATCGCCTACATGAAGCAGCAGATGCAGGCGCTTGGCCTGGCGATTGACTGGTCGCGTGAAGTGGCAACCTGCGACGCCAGCTACTACAAATGGAACCAGTGGCTGTTTTTGAAAATGCTTGAAAAAGGCATTGCTTACCGCAAAACTCAGGTGGTGAACTGGGACCCGATTGACCAGACCGTGCTGGCTAACGAGCAAGTGATTGACGGCAAAGGCTGGCGCACTGGCGCGGTGGTTGAAAAACGCGAAATTCCGGGCTATTACCTGAAGATTACCGACTACGCGGAAGAGCTGCTGGGCCACGTCAAGGACGGCCTGCCAGGCTGGCCCGAGCGCGTCAAGCTGATGCAGGAAAACTGGATTGGCAAAAGTGAAGGCGTGCGCTTTGCTTTCACGCATGAGATTCAGGATGCAAGCGGGGCGCTGATTGGTGACGGCAAGATGTATGTCTTCACCACACGTGCCGACACCATCATGGGCGTGACGTTTTGCGCCGTGGCACCTGAGCACCCGCTGGCGCTGCACGCGGCTTTGACCAACCCTAGGCTCGCGGCGTTTATTGAAGACTGCAAGTCTGGTGGCACGACCGAAGCTGAACTGGCCACGCAAGAGAAAAAGGGCGAACGCACGGGTTTGTTTGTCGCGCATCCGTTGAGTGGTGACCAAATTGAAGTTTGGGTCGGCAACTACGTGTTGATGAGCTACGGAGACGGCGCGGTGATGGGCGTTCCTGCACATGATGAGCGGGACTTTGAGTTTGCGAACAAGTACGGTTTGGTCATCAAGCAGGTGACCGATGTCAAGGGCCAGTCCTTCAGCAGCAGCGCGTGGGCCGATTGGTATGGGGACAAACAACACGGCGTGACTGTCCATTCTGGCAAATACGATGGCCTGACTTTTAAAGTCGCTGTTGACGCCGTGGCCGCAGATCTGATGGCCAAAGGCCTGGGCGAGAAAAAAACCACCTGGCGTTTGCGCGACTGGGGCGTGAGCCGCCAGCGTTACTGGGGTACGCCGATCCCCATCATCCATTGTGCTGAACATGGCGCTGTGCCCGTGCTTGAAAAAGACCTGCCCGTGATCCTGCCGCAAGACTGCGTGCCAGATGGGTCAGGCAATCCTCTGCTCAAGCATGAAGGTTTTCATGCGGGTGTCGTTTGCCCTGTTTGCGGAAAGCCCGGCAGGCGCGAGACCGACACAATGGACACTTTTGTCGATTCGTCCTGGTACTACATGCGGTACTGTGATCCAAAAAACGATCAGGTGATGGTCGCAGAAGGCGCCAACTACTGGATGCCGATGGACCAGTACATTGGCGGCATTGAGCATGCGATTTTGCATTTGCTGTACGCCCGCTTCTGGACCAAAGTCATGCGCGACATTGGTTTGGTCAAAGCTGACGAGCCGTTTACCAAACTGCTGACCCAAGGCATGGTGCTGAACCACATTTACTCGCGCAAATCAGACAAGGGCGGCATTGACTATTTCTGGCCGAAAGAAGTCGAAGACATTCATGATGCAGACGGCAAGGTGCGCACGGCCAAGCGCAAGACCGACGGTTTGATCGTGACCTACGAAGGCGTAGGCACCATGAGTAAAAGCAAAAACAACGGCGTGGACCCGCAGGACCTGATTGAAAAATACGGCGCAGACACCGCGCGGCTGTACACCATGTTCACCGCCCCGCCCGAGGCCACGCTGGAGTGGAACGATGCAGGCGTGGAAGGCAGCTACCGCTTTTTGCGCCGGGTATGGGCTTTTGGCAGCAAACTAAATGCTACTAATTCGGGAGCTAATTGCGCCCGTATTGATTGGTCAAAAGGAATTTTTGGCAAGGAAATTAAGGCCTTGAGGCTTGAAATCCACACGGTTTTAAAGCAGATCGACTACGACTACCAGCGCATGCAGTACAACACGGTCGTGTCGGGGGCGATGAAGTTGCTGAACGCGCTCGAAAGCTTCAAAAGCGATGCGTCCGACGCTGCAAACGCTGCGCTGCATGAAGGCTTCAACATCCTGCTGCGCTGCCTCTACCCCTGCGCGCCCCACTTGGCCCATGCGCTGTGGGTGGATTTGGGGCACGCCCAGCAGCACGGTGACTTGCTTGACGCGCCCTGGCCGCAAGTCGACAGCAGCGCCTTGCAACAAGACGAAATTGAGCTCATGCTGCAAATCAACGGCAAACTTCGCGGCTCGGTCACTGTCAGCGCAACCGCAGACAAGGCGACGATTGAGTCCGCCGCACTGACCAGTGACGCCTTCATCAAGCAAGCTGCAGGCGCTGCTCCGAAGAAGATCATCGTCGTGCCGGGTCGTCTCATCAACATCGTTGTTTGAAAAACATCAAGGAAAACACATGCAACGCCGTTTTTGCCTCACCTTGCTAGCCACCAGCATGACGCTTGGCATCACGGGCTGCGGCTTTGCCCTGCGCAAAACCCCCAACTTTGCTTTCAAGTCGCTGTTTTCACCGTTTGCTGAAAGCTCACCGCTGGGCACTGAGCTCAAGCGCTCTCTGGAATCTGGCGGAAACGTACGGGTGATCAGCGATGCGCGGCAAATTGGCCAGGCCGATGTGATTCTGGACGTGCTGCAAGACCAGCGCGAAAAAACCGTGGTTGCCGTCAATGCCTCGGGGCAGGTGCGTGAGTTTCAGTTGCGCATTCGCTTCCAGTTCAAACTGCGCAGCGCCAAAGGCCAAGACCTGATCCCCCCGACTGAAATTGTGCAGCAGCGCGACATCAGTTTTAACGAATCTGCCGTGCTGGCCAAAGAGTCTGAAGAAGGCCTGCTGTACCGCGAGATGCAAAGTGACATCATTCAGCAAATCATGCGTCGCCTGGCAACGGTGACGGCTCTTTAGCAGACACCCATGAATCTGGCGCCCGCGCAACTCGCCGAGCATCTCAAGCGCGGCATCAAAAGCCTGTACACCCTGCACGGGGACGAGCCGTTGCTGGTGCAAGAGTTCGCCGACAGCTTGCGCGCCCACGCGCGTGGCCTGGGCTACACCGAGCGCACGGTGCATACGGTGCAGGGCGCGCATTTCGACTGGAGCGAAGTGCTGGCCAGTGGCGGCTCACTGAGTTTGTTTGCCGACAAACAGATCGTTGAAATCCGCATCCCCAGTGGCAAGCCCGGCAAAGACGGTTCGGTAGCGTTGCAGCAAATTGCAGAGCGGGCGCAGGGCGACGATTCCACCTTGACGCTCATCATGCTGCCACGCCTGGACAGCATGACGACCAAAGGTGCCTGGTTTGGTGCGTTGGAGAGTTACGGCATCACCATCAAGTTTGAGCCAGTAGCGCGCGGCATGCTGCCGCAGTGGCTATCGCAGCGTTTGCAAGCGCAAGGCCAGCGCGTGGCAGCCGGCGAAGAAGGCCAGCGTACGCTGCAGTTTTTCTCAGACCGGGTGGAAGGTAACTTGCTGGCTGCGCACCAGGAGATTCAAAAACTGGGCCTGTTGTACGGCACGGCAAATGGTGGCGTGTTGAGTTTTGAGCAAGTCGAAAACGCCGTGCTGAATGTGGCGCGTTATGACGTCTTCAAACTGTCTGAAGCCGTGCTGGGCGGCCAATCCGTCCGCGTGGCGCGCATGCTCGATGCCCTGCAGGCCGAGGGCGAATCTGAGGTGCTGGTGCACTGGGCCATCAGTGAGGACATTCGCAGCTTGAAGCGCGTGAAAGACGCTATTCAAGCGGGCCGACCCATGCCAATGGCGCTGCGTGAAAACCGCGTCTGGGGCATCAAAGAAAAGCTGTACGAACGTGTGCTGCCTGGCATCACCGACACCACACTGGCCAATTTGCTGACCGCTGCGCACAAGGTTGACGGTATCGTTAAAGGCCTCAAGCAACCCGACTGGCCAGCCAGCGGATGGCAGGCGCTGCACCGGCTGGCGGGGCTGGTGTGTGAGCAATGTGCCATGCGGGCAAAATAGCAGTATGACTGACCAGAACCCTATCACCGTTTTCGACCTGATGCAGGCTATGGGTAGCAAGGCAAAAGCAGCCTCTACCCATATGGCACGGGCGCAAGCAGCTACTAAAAACGCAGCGCTTTCAACGCTTGCCACCTTGCTGCGTCAAAACACGGCGCAGCTTGCTGCCGCCAACCAGCAAGACCTGGCACGCGCTGCCAGCACCGGCTTGGCAGGGCCGATGCTGGACCGCCTCAAACTCACCCCCAAAGACATTGAAACCGTCGCCACCGGCTGCGAGCAATTGGCTGCCATGCCAGACGTGATTGGGGAAATCATTGGGATGAAGCAGCAGCCCAGCGGCATCCGGGTGGGGCAAATGCGCGTGCCGATTGGCGTGTTCGGCATGATTTACGAGAGCCGCCCTAACGTGACGATTGAAGCGGCCAGTCTGGCCATCAAAAGCGGCAACGCCTGCATTTTGCGCGGCGGCTCCGAAGCCATTGATTCGAACAAGGCGCTGGCTGCTTTGGTGGCTCAGGCATTGATGAGCGCCGGGTTGCCTGCGGACGCCGTGCAACTGGTACCCACCACCGACCGCGAAGCCGTGGGCCAGCTGATTGCCATGCCGCAGTTTGTGGACGTCATCATTCCGCGCGGTGGCAAGGGGCTGATCGAACGCATCAGCCGCGACGCCAAAGTGCCCGTCATCAAACATTTGGACGGCAACTGCCACGTGTATGTTGATGACCCCTGCAATGTTGCCATGGCCGTCAAAATTGCCGACAACGCCAAAACCCAAAAATACAGTCCCTGCAACGCTGCTGAAAGCTTGTTGGTTGCACGGGGCGTGGCAGCAGAGTTTTTACCGTTGATTGCAGCCATTTATGCTGAAAAAGGCGTAGAAATACGGTCAAATGAGGCGGCAGCCCAATTAATACGGGCGCAAGCAGCTACTAAATCAATAGTAATTAAAGAGGCAATCGAGCAGGACTGGTATGAAGAATACCTGGCCCCCATCATCAGCATCAAGGTGGTGGAGGGTGTTGACGAAGCCATTGCGCACATCAACAAATACTCAAGCCACCATACCGACGCCATCATCACCACCAACCACTTGCACGCGCAAAAGTTTCTGCGGGAAGTTGATTCAGCCAGCGTGATGGTCAACGCCAGCACCCGCTTTGCCGACGGTTTTGAGTTTGGCTTGGGCGCAGAAATCGGCATTTCTACAGACAAGTTTCACGCCCGTGGGCCGGTGGGGATTGAGGGGCTGACGTCGCTGAAGTATGTAGTTTTGGGGGATGGGGAAGTGCGAGTCTAAATGGGCTGGTGTGGCTCAGCGCCAAACACTGATCAGAATTGAGGCGACGGCCGCAAACAGCAAAATCCCGAGACAAATGCCAATTTTTGAGGTTTTTCGAGCTCGCAATAAAACCAGCATGCCAATCAACGACTGACCGTACATGGCGACGACCATCAAGTAGGCCTCAGGAAACGGTACAAACACCGGTTGAGCACTGCGGGTTTTGGGTGATGTTTCAAAGCCTCTGTGCGCGATGATCAAGCTGCCGCCAACCATGCCAAGGATAACCAGAGCCGCGAGGGCTATTTGTGCGGCACGCCCGAGGTTTTCAACGGTTTTCATTCGGCGTGATGGCGTTCAAAATACAGGCTCAGAGGGATTAAAGTGGGACTGTGTAACGAACCAGACATAGAAATCTCCTGAAAAGGTTTTGCACGCGGCTGCCAAGGTATGAAATGATAGGCCAGTCGATTGCAATAAAGGCGTCGAAGCCAGCCAGAAACACGCAGCCAAAAATCAAAGACCCTTGCAACTTAATGGCCAGCCCCAATATCTGAAC
>JANMIH010000379.1:0-3909 GCA_031375685.1 Polaromonas sp.
ATATATATATATATGATGTTGATGGTCGCACTTGCCAGTTTGAAGTCGAAGTCAAATCATCCACAGGCACAACGGTTTCCACCGCGCGGGACGTCGGCATGGATCACATTGACAAATGGCGGCGCAAATTCTTTGTGATTGGCTTTTACACCAAAGAAGCAAGAAGGCCAGAATTACGGTATTGCCTGTGCCTGACGCCGCTGGACATGGAACCCTGGATCGCTTCAGTAGAAGAAAAGATACTTATCGACTTTAAGCTTGCGCTCCTGGCTTCAAGACGACTTGAATTAAAAGATCTTTTTGAAATTTGCGGACAGAAAAAATTTTACTCAGCCAAAGACGCGAAGCGTTTGCACAAGAGGCAGTGGACGAATGAGCAGTATGAAGCAGCCCTTGATATTGAAGTCAGCAAAGAACGTCGCATATCTCAAGCCAACATGCTGGAAATACTTCGCCTTCGCTCACAATACATTGCTGAACGAGGTTCTACATTGAATAACCCACACATCACCAAGAAGCATTTGGAAAAGTTCGCATTAACCAACCGCGTTGTACGAGGACCCAACTGGGCAGTGGGTTTTCGTCATATTGCAGTTGAATTTATCCAATCAAATCCCGGACACGCATCGCTGGGTTATGCGGAATCTGCTACGAACGAGGTCTTGTAAAACTGAGACAACTTTCAACAACGCCTGCCAAGCCTGACCGCCAGACAGACAAGTCAGCTGTCCGTTTTTCCAGACGAGAATATCCGTCATGATCTCAAATCTCGCACCTGTAGCCTCCAATCAAGGCCCGCTCGCTGGCCTGAAAGTCCTGGAGGTTGGCCAGCTGATTGCCGGCCCGTTTGCGGCCAAGACACTGGCGGACTTTGGGGCGGATGTCATCAAGATTGAGCCACCCGAAACGGGCGACCCCTTGCAAAATATGGGGGGCGACCCATTGCGTCGCTGGCGGCTGCTCAAAGACGGCACATCCCTGTGGTGGCAGGTTCAGTCGCGCAACAAGCGCTCACTGGCACTGGACTTGAAGCAGCCAGAGGCGCAAGCCATTGTGCGCAAGCTGGCAAGCGAGAGCGATGTGCTGATTGAAAACTTTCGCCCCGGCGCGATGGAAGGCTGGGGCCTGGGCCCCGATGCGCTGCAAGAGATGAACCCTGGCCTGATCATGCTGCGCATCAGCGGTTACGGCCAGAGTGGGCCCTACCGTGACCGGCCCGGCTTTGGCGTGGTGGCTGAGGCCATGGGTGGCCTGCGTCACCTGACGGCCGAGCCGGGCCGCGTGCCGGTGCGGGTGGGCGTGAGCATTGGCGACACGCTGGCATCGTTGCATGGGGTGATCGGCATCTTGATGGCACTGCATCACCGCCACAGCTCGGGCGTTGGCCAGGTGATTGACGTGGCCTTGTACGAAGCGGTGTTTAACTGCATGGAGAGTTTGGTCCCCGAGCATTCCGCCTTTGGTGCCGTGCGGGAGCCGGGCGGCAGCGCCCTCCCCGGTATTGCGCCGAGCAACGCCTATCTGTGCAGCGATGGGGGCTATGCGCTCATTGCCGGCAATGGCGACAGCATCTACAAACGCTTGATGAAAACCATTGGCCGTGACGATTTGGGCAACAACCCGGCCCTGAAGGACAACGCGGGCCGGGTCGCGCGCATTGAAGAAATTGACGACGCCATTGGCCAATGGACATTGCAGCGCAGCGTGACAGACGTGCTGGCTGCACTGGACGCCGCATCAGTTCCGGCCGGCCGCATCTACACGGTTGCCGACATTGCGGCTGACCCGCATTACCTGGCGCGGGGCATGCTGCAACAGATCACGATGGCTGACGGCAGCAAGCTGACCGTGCCGGGCATTGTGCCCAAGCTCTCAAGCACACCCGGCGGTCAGTTCCGCAACGCGCCTGAGCTGGGTCAGGACACCGACGAGGTACTGCGCGGCATTGGCTTGAGTGCTGAGCAGATTCAGGCGCTGAAAGACAAGGGGATTGTTCAGGACGCTATTAAATAAATAGCTTTTTGCGCCTGTATCTGTTGGGCTTTAGCTCAATTCGGTAATCAAGTCCACATACTGCTGCATCGCGTCGTCTTGCGACGTGCCTTTGAGCTTGGCCCAGGCGTCCCATTTTGCGCGTGCCACCATGTCGGTAAAGCCGGGCTTTTTTTCTTCGTTGTCGCCGGTGCTGCCCTGCTTGTACAGCGCGTAGATTTTGAGCAGGGTGGCGTTGTCGGGCCGCTCGCTCAGGTTTTTGGAATCGGCCATGGCTTTGTCGAAGGCGGTCTTGAGTGCTGACATGAGAATGCTCCTTGGGTAAGCGTCACATCCCTGATTGGGGTAACTGCCCAGTATCTTAGCGAGGTGAATGCCTGCAAAATAGCAGGCTTACCCCGATGGCAGATTTGTAGAGGAAAGCATTCATGGTCACCCGCATCAAAAACGGCAGAACTGTTGCGCAAGACATGGCAACGGACGTTGCTACAAAGGTTCAAAAAAACGTCAAACGTGCGGTGGCGGGCACGCTGGGCTTGAGCGGCGAGCGCATGACCAAGGTCGACACCGCCTGGCTGCGGATGGACTGCGATGCCAACCTGATGATGATCGTGGGCGTGTGGCAGCTGGCACCCGGCGTCAAACACGCAGCGGTGTGCGAACGGATTGAAAACAGCCTGCTCAAATACAACCGCTTCAAACAGCGGGTCATGGAAGACGCGGCGGGTGCGACCTGGGTGAATGACCGCAAGTTTGACCTGGCCAACCATGTGGTGCTTGAAACCCTCCCCAAAGCCACCAGAGGCAGCCACCAGCAAGGCGCTTTGCAAGACCGCGTGGCCGAACTCGCCACCCAGCGGCTGGACCCCAAGCGCCCGCTGTGGCAAATCCATCTGATTGAAGACTACACCGGGCCAGACGGCGTCAAAGGCAGTGCGATGGTGGTGCGGATTCACCACTGCATTGCCGACGGCATTGCGCTGATCTCGGTGACGATGTCGCTGGTCGATGGTGGCGCGCCGCCGCCTGAGCGGCGTAAAAAGCAAGCGGCTGCAGGCGCTGAGGACTGGATCACAGACACCCTGCTCAAACCGTTCACTGATTTGACCGTCAGGGCGCTGGGCGCGGTAGGCGAAGGCGCATCACGTTCACTCGGTATGCTCGACATGCTGAACGACCCGAAAGGCGGTGCCATGAAGGGCATGGGCGCATCGATGCGGATGTCCGGTGATATGGCCAAGGTGATGATGCAGGTTGTCAAAGACGGTGCGGCGCTGGCGCTGATGCCGGATGACTCTAAAACCAGGCTCAAGGGCAAACCCGGCGGAAGCAAAAGTCGCCTGGTGTGACCCGATTCCGCTGGAAGAGGTCAAGGCTGTCGGCAAGGCGCTGAACTGCTCGATCAACGATGTGCTGCTCAGCTGCGTGGCAGGCGCGCTGGGCGAATACCTCAAGTCGCATGGCGACGACGTGACAGGCCAGGAAATACGCGCCATGGTGCCGGTTAATTTGCGGCCACTTGACCAAGCCTACAAGCTGGGCAACCGCTTTGGCCTGGTGCCGTTGGTGTTGCCGATTGGGGTAGAAAACCCGATTGAGCGCGTCTACGAAGTGCGACGCCGCATGGCCGAACTCAAAGGCAGCTACCAGCCGTTGCTGGCGTTCAGTTTGCTGGCGGTCGCTGGATTGTTGATCAAGCCCGCTCAAGACATGATGCTCAACCTCTTCGCCAAAAAAACCACGGCGGTCATGACCAACGTGCCTGGCCCGCGCGAAAAGCTCAAGTTTTGCGGCAGCACGCTGGAGCAAAGCATGTTTTGGGTGCCGCAATCAGGCGATGTGGGGCTGGGCGTATCCATCCTCAGCTACGGCGGTGGCGTGCAGTTTGGCGTCATCACCGACAGCCTGCTGTGTCCA
>JANMIH010000387.1:0-3948 GCA_031375685.1 Polaromonas sp.
CGGGCAGCAAGCCGCGCGAAGAGCCGCCCCATTGATCCAGAGTTTGAAACTCCACAGGTGTCACGCCCAGGTAAGGCACATCCAGTTTGGCCAGAATGTCTTCAGCGGCTTTGGAGTCGTTGTAGGCAGGGCCCCCCACCAATGAAAAACCAGTCAATGACACCAGTGTGTCAATCGTCGGGCGACCGTCTTTATAGAAGAAAGCATCAATCGCCGGGCGCTGATCAAGCCCAGTGGCAAAAGCTGGAACAACTCGCAAGCCACGTGCTTCAAGTGCGGTGATGACGCCGTTGTAATGGTCGGCATTGTTGGCCAATACATACGAGCGCATCAGCAGCAAGCCAACTGTGCCGCGCTTTCCTGTGGTGGCCACCAGTGGCAAGGCATCCAGCGTGCTGGCCATGCGGTTGACTGAGCCGTTATGCGTCATTTTCGGGTGGTACAAACCTATTTCGGGGTACTCAACGGGCTCTTGTGTTTTGGCCATGCCGCGCATGGGCTGGCGTGGTCCGCTGGCGTAACGATCAACCAAGAAATGCACCAGACTGGCCATGTTTTCCTGCGAGCCAGCCAGCCAGTACTGCAGCGTTAAAAAGTAAGCCCGCACGTCTTGCGCCGTACCGGGAATAAATCGCAGTATTTTGGGCAAACGGCGTAGCATCTTCAATTGCTGAGCGCCAGCAGTGGCCTGCGTTCCTGCGGCTGGACTGCCATCGGCCTTGGCTTGAGGCTTGGGGCGCAGGCGCTTTAAAAAAGCCAGCGCGCCAGTGGCTGGGGCTGACATATCGAACTTGCCCATGCGGGTGAGTTTGGTCACTTCAGCCGCTGACATGGCGCACACCATGGCATCGCACTTGTCTCTGCGCGCTTTCAGGGCTGGCAGGATGGGCAAGAAATGATCTTCCATGAAGAGCATGGTGGCAATCACGATATCGCCTTGGGCGATGTCGGTCTTGCAGCGCTCCAATGCCTCGGTGTCATCGCCCCATTCGGCGGCGGCGTGTACGCTGAAGCTCAGGCCCGGCATGGTTTTGCGCAGTGCCTGGTTGGCACGCTCTGCGGCGCTGGCCAGGTGGCTGTCCATCGTGACCAGCACGACGCGCATAGGCACTGGATTGCCAGTGTGCTCAACGGCTGAAATGGGCTTTGGCATCGTAAAGTGTTTCTAAGGTGATGGTCTGCAGACACATATCTTTGGCGTATCGTTCGGTGTTGCGCTTGGCTTTGCCGCGCACAAAAAACGGGATTTTTTTAAGTTCTTTTTCAGCGTCTGGGCTCCACAGCGCAACGGCGTGCTCAATCGCCTCGGCTGAGGTTTTTGCAGCGCTGGAAATAGCTTGACTGGCCTCAACTTGTGCCGCAGCTTTGTTGACGACGGCTGACTTACCCAAATGGGAAGGGCTGGCATCTTCGTGAAACTCGGCATCGCCCCGGAACATGCCAATCAAGTGCTCTTCCAGCCCCATCATGAGCGGGTGCACCCAGGTGTCAAACATCACGTTGGCACCTTCAAAACCCATTTGGGGCGAATAGCGTGCAGGGAAGTCCTGCACATGCACAGGCGCGGAAATGACGGCGCAGGGTATGCCCAGACGCTTGGCGATGTGACGCTCCATTTGCGAGCCCAGCACCAGTTCAGGTTGCAGTTCAGCCACTTTGGCTTCAACTTCCAGGTAGTCGTCGGAAATCAAAGGCTCAACACCGTACAGTTTGGCTGCTTCGCGCACTTCACGTGCATGCTCTCGGCTGTAAGTACCCAAACCGACAACGGTAAAGCCCAGTTCGTCACTTGCAATCCGGGCTGCGGCTACGGCATGCGTGGCATCGCCAAACACAAACACACGCTTGTTGGTCAGGTAGGTGGAGTCGACAGATTTGGCGTACCAAGGGGCTCGGGCATCCGCACCGGCCAGTAACGCAGTGACCTTGCCGGCATCGACGCCAGCCAATTGCGCGACTTCATGGACAAAGTCGCGGGTGGCACCCGAGCCGATCGGTACGATTTTGGTCCCGGGCTGACCGAAAGTGCGCGTCAACCATTGAGCCGCCACAGAAGCGATTTCAGGGTAGAGCACGACGTTGAAATCTGCTTCGCCCAAACGCGCCATGTCAGCAGGCGTTGCACCCAAAGGTGCGACGACGTTGATGTCGATGCCCAATTGACCTAGCAGACCGGTGATTTCGCGCAGGTCATCACGGTGGCGAAAGCCCAGCGCAGCAGGCCCAAGAATGTTGCAGCTCTTGCGGCCATTGGCTGCACCTACTGTTTTAGGCTTGGCCAGTGAGCGAACCAATTGGTAGAAAGTCTCCGATGCACCCCAGTTTTCCTTGCGTTGATAGCTGGGCAGTTCAAGCGCTACAACCGGAATCGGCAAATCGAGCGCCTTGGCCAAGCCGCCTGGGTCGTCCTGAATCAGCTCTGCTGTGCATGATGCGCCGACCAACATCGCCTTTGGCTTGAAGCGTTCAAAGGCTTCGCGCGCGGCAGTTTTAAAGAGTTCAGCGGTGTCACCACCCAGGTCGCGTGCCTGAAAGGTGGTGTAAGTCACGGGCGGGCGCTTGGGCAAGCGCTCTATCATGGTGAACAGCAAGTCTGCGTAGGTGTCGCCCTGAGGCGCGTGCAGCACGTAGTGCACGTCCTCCATTGCTGTGGCAACGCGCATCGCACCCACATGGGGCGGGCCTTCGTATGTCCATAAGGTGAGCTGCATGTGTTGTCCTATGCAGCCAGTTTGAGGCGGCGCACCAGCGGGCGGCTGAACAGTTCAGCCAGGTCTGCCGCCTGGTCATAGCCCTGTATTGGGGTGAACACCAGCTCAATCGCCCACTTGGTTGTCAAGCCTTCAGACTCAAGCGGGTTAGCCAACCCCAAACCACAGACCACGATATCGGGTTGAGCCGCGCGGCAGCGGTCTAGCTGGTTTTCAACATGCTGGCCTTCAGATAAAAATGTACCTTCGGGCAGCAAGGCCAATTCTTCTGCAAGGTGCTGGCGGTGCAGATAGGGTGTTCCGACTTCGACCAGTTCCATGCCCAGCTCGCGGGATAAAAACCGGGCCAACGGGATTTCAAGCTGTGAGTCCGGGAAGAAAAAGATGCGTTTGCCAGCCAGTTGTGTGCGCTGACGCGCCACAGCCAAACCTGCACGCTGTCGCGCTGGCTCGGTGACAACATCAAAATGACTTTTTGCTACATTAAACAGAGCTGCTCCCGCCCATATCCATTGGCTTGTACCCTCAATACCTAACGGAAACGGAGCTGCAACGCGCTGTGCGCCGCGTGCTTCGAGCGCCTTTGCCGTATCGGCCAAAAACGGCTGTGCCAGTAAAAACCGTGTGTTGGGACCAATAGCGACCAAATCATTTGCTTGGCGTGGCGGGAAAAAACGCACCTTCTCCATGCCCAGCTGCTTAAACAGGCGGGCAAACTGGTCTTCGACAACATCAGCAAGGCAGCCGACGACCAATAGATCAGCGGGCGCATCGTCATCAGCTTTTGGCAAAACGGGCACCATGCTGGCCAGACAAGCGTCCTCGCCCTGTGTGAACGTGGTCTCAATCCCACTGCCGGAATAATTCAATACGCGTACTTTGGGTGAGAAGGTAGCTGACAAGCGAGACGCCGCGCGTGACAAATCAAGTTTGATGACTTCTGACGGGCATGATCCGACCAGAAACAGCAGTTTGATTTCTGGACGGCGCTCCAGCAATCGGGTCACAACGCGGTCGAGTTCGGTATTGGCGTCGGCCAAGCCTGCCAAATCGCGCTCATCAATGATGGCGGTGGCAAAGCGGGGCTCGGCAAAAATCATCACACCAGCAGCCGACTGAATCAGGTGCGCACAGGTGCGTGAGCCAACGACCAGAAAAAAAGCGTCCTGAATTTTCCGATGCAGCCAGATGATGCCCGTCAGACCGCAAAACACCTCGCGCTGACCGCGTTCTTTCA